>NZ_QUGN01000026.1:0-59807 GCF_003479085.1 Clostridium sp. AF19-22AC
ATTTAGTCCTGCACTGGAATTTACTTTTTCAATTCAGCTTTAAAGAACAATATGCATACAAAATTAACAAAAATACGTAAAAACACATGATTTTTATGGACACAATATCAAGTCTGCTATAGGAACATAACAAAATATGCACATATGGTACACAAGTTTTTAAAAGAAATTTGTGAAAAAGTTAGATACTATATAAATAGAAAAACACATTGCAAAATGGTTTGTAGAAAATTCAGCAGAAAAGGAGAATGACTTTGAGAATATTTAAAATAGGCATCCTTGGTTCCGGAGTGATTAGCAGAACATACCTTGCCGATATAAAAGCATTTTATAAAAAGCTGGATGTCATTGCCTGTGCAGATATTAATATAGAACTTGCGCAGAAACTGGCATCGGAGTTCGATATAAAAAAGGCATACACCCCGGAAGAATTGTTAAACGATGATGAGGTTGAGATTATCATAAATCTTACGCCGCCGCAGTTCCACGTTGAACTGGGCAGACAGATCATAATGGCCGGAAAGCACCTTTTCAGTGAAAAACCATTTGCCCCCAGTCTGAAGGAGGCAAAGGAAGTTCTGGATCTGGCAGAGGCAAAGGGCGTCAAGGTCGGATGCGCACCGGATACTTTTCTTTCATCCGGGCTTCAGAGTCTGAGATATTATCTGGATGCCGGCCTGATCGGGAAGCCATTCTTTTTAACAGCAAACATGACAACCTTCGGTGTGGAAACATGGCATCCGAACCCAGTACCTTTTTATAAAAAGAACAGCGGCCCCCTGTTTGATATGGCGCCGTATTATCTCTCTGCAATCGTCTCACTGCTCGGTCCTATAGAAAGCATTGCCGCTTTTGATGCGACAGCCGGCAGGACAAGGCACCTCTATGTAGGGCCGCATGCGGGAACAGAGATAGAAACAGAGGTTCCAACTCATTATTCTTCTATATTAAGATTAAAGAGCGGCGTCGTTGTGAACCTCAACGTAAGCTTTGATATTTACGGTTCAAACCTTCCCATGTTTGAAATTTACGGAGACGGCGGCACACTCACCTATCCGGACCCGAACTACGGCGGCGGCACTCCGAAAGTGTACCGTAAAGAACAGTACACAGATACAGTTTACCAGAAAACTGAAGAAGCTCTCGCCAGAAAAGAGAAGTTCTATGAGCTTCCGGAATTATATCCCAGAGTAAAAGATTATTCAAGGGGCATAGGGGTGCTCGACCTTGCGGATGCGATAGAGACAAACTCAGAAAACAGGGCAAATGGAACCTTAATTATGCATATTACCGAAGCAATAGAGGGAATCATGATTTCTTCTGAAATGGGTGAGTTTTACAAAATGAAAACTACCTGCGAAAGGCCAGAGCCTTTAAAACCAGGTGGATTTATAGATGAAATTTAATTTTTAATTGGGTAAAACCCAGGAAGGAGACAGAACATGTCAGGAGTAATAGGAACAAAATTAGTAGCACAGGTAGGATTTATTGTAAAGGATGTTGAGGAGACAAAGAAGAAATGGGCCGAATTTTTAGGTGTAGATGTCCCGGAGACACAGCCAATCGGAGATTATGAAGTTACAGGAACACAGTTTCAGGGTGAGCCTGCCCCGAATGCCTATTGCTGGATGGCCTTCTTTGATGTTGGCCCGGGACTGCAGCTTGAATTAATCCAGCCGAACGAGGAGCCTTCCACATGGAGAAACTACCTCGATGAAAAGGGTGAAGGAATCCACCACGTTGCATTTCAGGTAGAGGATTCAAAAACTGCCGTCGTTAATATGGAAGCAGCCGGCATGACACTGGTTCAAAGAGGTGTTTATGGTGATGGCAGCGGAGAATATAATTATTTCGATGCTCCGGACCTGAAATGTGTAGTTGAACTTCTCGAAAGTTATAATAAATAATACGAGATACACGAACCGGAATAGAAAGGCGTGATATAAAATATGAGACTTGGGACATCTTCACCATTAGAGCACAGCAGCCCGAAAGACTGGGCTGTGAAACATAAAACTTTAGGTCTTGGATCTGTCAACTTTCCACTCTCTTACAAAGACGACGATGCACTTATCGACGCATATGTGAAAGAAGCAGAAAAAAACGATCTTATGATCGCAGAAGTTGGAGTCTGGCGCAATACACTGGATTTAGATAAAGACGCACGCAAAGAGGCTATAGAGTATACAATTGGCCAGTTAGAACTTGCGGACAGGATCGGTGCCCGCTGCTGTGTGAATATTATAGGAGCAAGAGGTCCCCGCTGGGACGGCGCCTATAAAGAAAATTTTTCAAAGGAAACATGGACACTTGGTGTAAAGACAATTCAGGAGATTATTGATGCGGTAAATCCCCAAAACACATATTTTACGATTGAGTCAATGCCATGGATGTTTCCAACCGGACCCGATGAATATCTTCAGCTGCTTGAATCTGTGGACAGGGACCGGTTTGCCGTTCACATGGATATTTTTAACTGGATTACGACGCCGAGAAGATATTTTTTGAATGAAGAATTTATAAACGAATGTTTCGAGAAGCTGGGCGAGCATATCAGAAGCTGCCACCTGAAAGATGTCAGGATGGAGGAGAATTATACCCTGTTTTTCAGAGAAACGAATGTCGGTAACGGCGGGATAAATATCAGATATTTGATCGAAAAAGCATTATCCTTTGATGATAACATGCCATTCATCATTGAGCATCTTAATACAGATGAAGAATATTTAAACAGTGTTTTGAAAGTAAAGACTCTAATGGCGCTTTAAGCGTTTGTAAAATAGAGTAGGCACTTAACAAGCAGGTAAAAAAGGAGGAAAAGAAATGGAAAAAAGAAGAATTGCAGCAGCAGGCTTAGCAGCCTTAATGGTGATGACGTCAACTGTGCTGGCCGGGTGCGGCAGCAGCAAACCGAAAGAAGATACATCAACGGAAACATCAGGCGAAGTTGTCTGGTGGGGATGGACTCCGGGGTCACCGGCAAATGAAGAATATATTGCCGAGTTTAACAAAGAATATCCGGACATCAAGGTAACATGGAAACAGACCACAATCGATGATTATGATGCAACTATTAAACCTGCCTTAGCTAATGGCGAGGGTGTTGATGCTTTTCAGGTTTCAGCGGGATCAGCAAACGGCGGGATTCAGGTATTCGGCGGACAGGCTATTGATTTAACCGATGCTGTTAAGGAAGCCTTAGGTGATGATTATGAGGATAAACTCAACGAGGCGTCTATTACAACCATGACGGTCGACGGGCAGTTGAAAGGACTGGGAGTCGGAAGTGTATATGCAGGAAATCTCTGGATCAACCAGGACCTTTTTGATAAATACAATGTAAAAATCCCTACTAACTATGACGAGTGGAAGGAAGCATGCCAGACCTTTAGAGATAATGGTATTGAAGGTTTCGTCCAAGGTGCAGGGCAGGGTGCATTTAACATGGATACCTTCCATGCAATCGCTGACAATGTAGAACCGGGGCTTTTTACCAAAGCAGCAAGGGGCGAAGCAGAGTGGACAGATGAATCCATCGTAAAAGCTCTGGAGTTGTGGAAATGCTTATTCGACGACGGAATTATGCAAAAAGGTGCTCTTGGTATCCAGCAGTACCCAGAGGCAAACAATCTGTTTATGTCCCAGAAAGCAGCCATGGTTATGATGGGCTCCTGGTATACATCCAATACGCTGCCTGAAACGATGAAGGTTGCAATCGAGTCCGCAGCATCATCAGAAGAACCATTTACAATGATACCGATCGAATTCCCTGATATCGCAGGAACAGGAAATACAGGCTCCATGTTCGGCGATTTGGACTACTCAACAGCGGTATCTGCGACATCAGAAAACATCAAGGCAGCAACTACATTTGCCGTTTGGCTCGGAACTTCTGAAAGCGGACAGCAGATGATTGCTGACACACTGAACGTTGTTCCTTCACTGAAATCTATCACTCCAGATTGGGATAATGTAAAACTGGTAAATCCTGAGAAGCAGAATAACGAAATTAAAGATTATATTGAAAATGCTATGAACAGCGGAGATAACCCGCGCTTTGGAGCAATCAATGCAGATATGAATCAGGCAATGATGGATGTTCTGGCCGGCGTGGCAGGTGGGACAATGACTCCGGAAGACGGGGCTGCCCAGCTTGCAGCAACTCAGGCTGACAGTGAATAAGGGACCATATTTTGACAAAGGGGGCCGTTTTATGGCCCCCTGCCAGTTAGAACTGAGGAGATTTAAATATGAAAAAGAATAAAGCAAAAAAATCCAGTAAGATGAATGGACTCCCGTGGATTCTTCCGGCATTTATTTTTGTTGTAGGTATTATATATTATTCCATATTTTATACATTTGACCTGTCTACATTAAATTGGAATGGTCTTGACCCGATTCAGACAAAAGTAGGGATAAGCAATTATACGAAGGTGTTTTCTGACTGGGTTTTCTGGAAAGCTATTACAAACACAATTGTTTATTTCATCGTTACATTTTTAGTCCAGAATTTTTTAGGCTTTATATTTGCCGCAATTCTGCATACAAAAGTAAAGCTCGCCACACTGCATAAGTGTTTGATTTTTATACCGACAATTCTGGCTCCTGCAACAATGGCACCGGTATTCAGACTTCTGTTTTCACCTCAGGGGCTTCTGCAGGATATATTTAACTTGTTCCATCTCGGTATCACTGTTGACTGGCTGTCGAAATCAAATTCAGCGCTGATTATCCTTATGATGATCGCTGTATGGCAGTTCACAGGAATGAGCTTCATTTTATATTATGCGGCAATGAGCCAGATTGATAAAGAAATGCTTGAGGCATCGCATCTGGACGGGGCAGGAAATATCAGAACGCTATTCAGTATGGTACTTCCGAACTGCAAAGGCACTATCATTTCTTTAGCAATGCTTGGAATCATTGGAGCTTTAAAGACATTTGACATACCGTATCTGGTTACAACCGGCGGGCCGAATCATGCAACAGAATTTCTGGGTACCTATATTTACAGACAGGGGATCAGGCAGTCTCATCTTGGCTATGCAGCAGCAATATCAGTAGTGCTCCTTGTACTGGCAATCTGTGGCGCGCTGCTTATCAATAGGATGAATAAAGGGGAGGAGTCGTAAAATGTTTGAAGTTAGAAGTTTAAAAAACAAAGTTATTTTACAGATTGTTCTGCTGCTGATGACAATACCTTATGCGATTCCACTCATACAGATGTTTCTTGGTTCTCTTGGTGGAACAGGTTTTTCAAATTATAAGGCAGTATGGGACACAGGTGTGGTTCCGACCTATTTTAGAAATTCACTCATCATCACAGCAGGTGTCATTATACTGGTGTATATCTTCAGTATGACAGCCGGTTTTGGATTTGCAAAACTACATATATTTGGAAAAGAAGTATTTTTCTGGATGATTCTGATTGCGTTAACTTTACCGGAAGTCATTATGTTATCACCTTTATTTGTAACATTTCAGAAGATGCACATGTTTAATACCTTCTGGGCAGTCATTTTGCCAAGTGCTGCACTGCAGCTGCCGTTCTCAATTCTGCTTGCACGAAATTTTGCCACCGGAATTCCGGATGAATTGATGGAGGCAGCAAGAATTGACGGTGCGAATGTCCGTTCCATGTTTTGGTATATCATCCTCCCGCTTACCAAACCAATTGCATCTTCTATTATTGTTTTGACATTCATCAACGCATGGAATTCTTATCTCCTGCCGCTTCTGTTCCTGCAAAGCCCGAGCATGCAGACAGTAACACTGCTCCCACAGTATTTCCAGGGCGAGTTTACAAATGACCAGACTAAAATACTTGCGGCAGCCGTAATTACTGCAATCCCAGAGATTATTGTTTACCTGTCCATGCAGAAGAATTTTGAAAAGGGCATGAGTGCCGGAGCGTTGAAATAGTTAGGAAACAAAAGGCATTCTATTTAAAATATAAAGGAGAATAAAGATGAAAATAATGAATCCGGTTCTTACAGGTTTTCACGGGGACCCGTCTATGATCAGAGTGGACGATACTTATTATATTGCGTCTTCCACATTCGAGTGGTTTCCCGGTGTCAGAGTTCATGAATCGAAAGATCTTGTACATTGGAATCTGACCACATCTATTCTGGACAGTGTAGAACTTCTTGACATGGAAGGCAATCCATGCTCCGGCGGTATCTGGGCGCCTGACCTGTCCTATGCTGACGGAAAGTTCTGGCTCGTCTACACAGATGTAAAAGTGGTAGAAGGTGCGTTTAAGGATATGTATAACTACCTTGTAACCGCAGAGGATATAAAAGGTCCCTGGAGCAGTCCCATTAAGCTGAACGGTGTTGGTTTTGACGCATCTCTTTTCCATGATGATGACGGGAAAAAATATCTCATCCAGCAGACATGGGATCACCGTGAATATAACAATCCCTTTAACGGACTGACCCTTACAGAATATGACGTGGTCAGCCAAAGGCTGAAACCAGAGACCGCAAAGACCGTATATGAAGGTACGAATGTAAAAACAGTTGAAGGACCGCATATCTATAAAATTAATGGATATTATTACATATTTGCAGCACAGGGTGGAACAATCTGGACACATCAGGAAGTTGTTGCCCGCTCAAAGAATCTGACCGGACCTTATGAAACAGAGCCGGACGGCCCATTCATAACCAACTTCGACACGCCCGACCATTATCTCCAGAAGCAGGGACATGGCTCCCTTGTCGAGACCCCTTCCGGAGAATGGTATTATGCTTCTCTTTGTGCAAGACCGCTCCACCATGCGACAGAAAATATTTATGATCCGAGAGGCTGGTGTCCGCTTGGCCGTGAAACAAGCATCCAGAAGGTCTATTGGGATGACCAGCATTGGCCGAGGATCGAAGGCGGGCACGGCGGCCTGAAGGAAGTGGATGCCCCGAAGGATGCCATATATACGGAGGCACCTGAAACCAATGCCGTTTATGATGATTTTTCATCGGATAAGCTGAATGGTGAGTGGAACACACTGCGGGTACCTTTTTCTGGGAAAATGGGAAAGACTGGAGGCGGAAAACTTGAATTAATAGGCCGTGGCTCTCTTTCAAATAAATTCGACCCATCCTTTATTGCAAGAAGATGGAAAGATTTTGAGTTTGAGGCTGTGACAAAGGTAAAATTCAACCCCTGCGGCTATCAGGCAATGGCAGGTCTTGCAAATTATTACAATAGTGAGCACTGGTCCTGGATCTTCATTACAAAAGACGATGAAGGCAATAATGTAATTGAAGCTGCCGAGTGCGACAATGGCAGATACACTTCTGCCCTGAAAGACAACGCTGTGAAAATTCCAGAAAATGCCGAATGGATATGGTTCAAGACAGTTGTCGATCATCTGGACTATTTTTATGAATATTCCTTCAACGGGAAAGATTGGAACAGAATACCTGTGAAATATGATGCCATGATTTTGTCTGATGATTATGTGAATTCCCATTACGGCGGCTTTTTTACAGGAGCATTCGTAGGTCTGGCCGCGGTTGATTATTCCGGCTATGAATCCAAAGCAGAATTTGAATTCTTTGAGTATATCGTTTAGACACAGAAAGGTTCGGTAGAAATTTATGAATAAATTATTGGATAAAGAATTGTGTGTTGTTACAGGTGCTGCAAACGGGATCGGCAGGGCTATCGCAGAACGTTTTATGAGTGAAGGCGCCGATTTGATTGTAGCTGATTATGATCTGGAAACCGCTAAAAAAGTATATGAGGGAAACAGTCAGGTTATCGATATTCTGAAGGTTGACGCAACCAAGGTAGAGGATCTGGAGAAAATAGCCGAGTCCGTAAAAAAAACAGGGCGTAAAGTCAAGGCAGTACTTCCGATTGTCGGAAACGGACCTCAAAACCCGATCCCGGAAATCACTCCGGAAGAGTTCCATCTGATTATGGATTTGAATGTTTTTTCTGCCTTTTTCACAGTACAGAAGCTTATTCCGTTTATGTCTGATAAATCCGCAATCGTTCTCATCTCATCCATTGCAGGTTTTCAGGGCGGGAAAAACGCCATCGTTTATAATGCGGCAAAAGCGGCGGTCAGGTCTATGGCCCGTTCTTTCACAGGCGAGCTTGCCGAAAAGGGGATCCGGGCAAATGCCATAAGCCCCGGACCGACAGAGACACAAGGGTTTACAGACTTTGTACATGACAATGACGAGATACGGAACAATATCATTTCACAGCTCCCTATCGGTCATATCGGAAAACCCAGCGAAATCGCGGCAGTTGCATTATTCCTGGCATCCGATGAATCGTCTTATGTGACAGGTGCTGAGATCATTACGGACGGCGGTTTTACGAATAAATAGACCGGGTAATCAAAGAAACAAGTAAATAATAAAATATTACATGAGGGAGACAACAATGGCATTATCATCAACGAATATCGTTAAAGTAATTGTAGTGACAGACGATTTAGAAAAAACAGCTGCAGCATATAAAACACTGCTGGGAACCGGGAAAGGGCCGGAAGCGCAGGATGGAGAACACAAAGAGGTAAGAACACCTTTTACGAAGTATAAAGGTGCTGATATTACAGATACACCTATGAAAGTGGAGAGTGTTTTCAGTGATAATTTCTGGTTCGAAATTATCCAGCCTCTCGGAAACAATGATCCCTGGGCAGACTGGTTAAAAGAACACGGCACGTCAATCTGCTCCATCTGCCTGTTATCAGACGGACCTCTGGAAAATGATGAAGAGATTGTAAAAAATGCAGGCTTCGAATCCATTTTTAAACAGGAAAAGGGGTATGAGGCTTACGAATATTTCGATACATCGGATGCACTTGGCGTATTAGTCGAGGTGAAAGAACAGTATATATAGATTAAACAATCCGCAGCCTATTTGTTAGAATGAGATTAGAAAAGGTACTACCGATAGACGGTTAGGTAGTACCTTATTATTTTACTTAATAGAACTGTAATTCTCCCGTTTTTCTATTGTGCTTTTCAACTTTACGTATTAAAAAAAATGTTATCATAAACATTACTATTAAACAAATTATTAATTCTATTAAATCAATACGCCAATTTTGCTCTCCAACTTTTATCTTTAGCACAAACCGAATAATATTAATACAATAGGTCAACGGGAAAAATAAAGAGAGAATGTGTGCCCATTTCGGAAAACATTCTCTTGGTATTCTCGTTCCTGAAAACAATACCATTGGAGTATCAAACACATTCATAATAATTGATGCGTCTCTGGAAAACATAAAAATAGCATTCAACATTCCACCCCAGATTGTTGACGATATCATCAATAACACAAAAACTAATGGCAGTAAAAAGATGTTATATATTTGAATTGTATTAGTATAAAACAAAATAAAAATGCAAAAACAAGAAAACATCCATGTCTCCTGCATCAGCGCACCGAGTGCTTTTCCATAAAGCATTGCCATTCTATTCGCAGGTGAAAGAAACGTTATTTCCAATGTACCTCCTGTGCGTTCCTGATGTGCCATTGACCATGCATTCTGCACCATTGACCAAAAACACGTATATGCCATAAAACCTGTCCCCAGAAAAGCTAACAGTTCCCTATGGCCTGATATCCCCATATCCCCTGAAAATTCAAACGGTTTATATGTATAGTACACCTCAAAGAATCCTAAAACAGGCCAAATTAGCAGTGATAAATATACATATGCAGAGTGGTAATCATGCCTCTGTTGTTTCACAATCTCTGCTTTAATTACCAATACAATCTTTTTCATTCTTCACCTCCCGCGAATCCTGAATTATTTTCATAAGTATTTCTTCTAATCCCGGCTCTTGAAGAACTAATTTGGGTTTACAGTCAAATAACGCTTTCAGTTCTCCCTTCGTACCCCGTGCAATAATTTCCCCTTTATCTAACACATAAATATAATCGCATAATTCTTCGGCCTCACTAATATAGTGCGTTGTTAATAATATTCCTTTATTCTTTTTCTTTGCTAACCCAGCTATGACATTCCGAATTTCCTTTGCAATAACAATATCTAACCCCAGTGTTGGTTCATCTAAAAAAATGTATTCCGGATCATTAATCAGCCCTCTTGCAATTTGCAAACGCTGTTTCATTCCTTTCGAATATCTCTCAACAGGAGTATCTGCCGCCGCTTCCAATCCTACTACCTTTAGTAATTGTTCGATTTTATCATTTAATTCCTTACCACTTAATCCATATAAATTCCCAAAAAATTTCAAATTTTCTTTTGCAGTCAATCTCCAATATAAATTTCTTTCTCCGCCAGAAATAACATTAATCTTCTCTTTTACCCACAAATGCTCTTTTACCGCATCAACTCCATTCATTGTAATACTTCCAGATGTTGGCTCAATAATAGATGCCAGCATACGAATTGTCGTCGTCTTCCCTGCTCCGTTTATTCCTAAAACGCCAATAATTTTTCCCTGCGGAATTTCTAGTGAAATATCCTTAACTGCCCGTACAATTTTTTTACTTTTTGCCTGAAACATTCCCCTTTTTTCTTTAACTACATATTCCTTAGTCAAATTTCTCGCCACTATTTTCTCACTATCCATTTTTGCTCCTAACCTGTAATTTATCCAAATATATTTTCCACTAACTTCCGTTCCATCGTTTTATACCATACGATTCCAATTATCAGATATACAAACGATAAAATAATAATTTGTGATACCAATACATGATTTTCCATCAGATTTTGATTACCTATTACTACGTTTCGGAATAAAGTCACTGCAGGTGTTAATGGAAAAATCTGTGCTAGGTTCTGTATATAAAGTGGTAAATATTGAATGGGGTAAACTATACCACATACTAAACTCATTGTGACAAACAACGTGTTTTGTGTTAAATATGTATCTCTTGTATATAACATTACCGATGATAACGTTATTCCCATGCAAAAAAAACTTAATATTGCTAAAATAATGACTATAAATACTTTCAATGAAAAAAAATATTTCAAATTTGCACCCAACAGAATGCCTATTATTAACACTGTTCCAAATTCTAATAATGCCCGTGTTGTTTGTTCTAATAAACAGCCGAGAAAATAATACTTTCTCGGGGCCGGAGACAATAATAAAACTTCTAAAGTTCCCTCTCTTAATTCAGTTATAAGAGCCCGGCCTATATTCATCAATGTAGAAACAGCTAAAACATTTAGCGCAGAACCTAATACAATATAAGTCATATAGTCAGCCCCTTCTGTATATTTGCTGAAGTCTGCATTTATATTTCCATACATAAGGTAATAGTATATAAAATATGGAAAAACAATCTGTGTAACACCAGTTAGTATTCTTGAAACCATAAATGACCACGGTACCGCTCTAATAATTCCTGTTCGGATTTTTTTATACGTCGAAAAAATTACCCTCCACATCTTCTCCACACCTCCTCATATTCTAAATTAACATTGTTTCATAAAATTTATATGGAATAAAATCAATTACTTCCATTCTAAATTCATATTCTATATAAACTCCTTTTCTTATCTTTCGCACCAGACCAGCCTCCAACATAATCTTTAAATGTTTCGATATTGCCGCCTCACTTAACTGCATTTTTTTGGCTAACGCTTGTGTCGTACATATTCCTTGTAATAATAGTTGAATTATTTTCAGTCTTGTTTTATCTCCTAACGCTTTGAACACATTCGAAAATTCTTCCGGAATATCAGCTTTTATATTCTCAACCATTACACTCTTAACCATTTCTAACCGATATTTATTATTGCTCATCCACAAATGAGGATATACAAATGTGCTCGCCGTAATAGTCACACTATCTATTTCCTGTTTCCCATATTTATATTCTTGATCTTTTTTATACACAATTTCATTTTGTGTTATTTTTAACCTTGAATGAATTCTTTCGCACCAACTCCATACCCCTTCTTTTTTACATTTGTCCCTTTCTCTTTGTAAAATTTGTAAAATATATTGCCGCAAAATCGTTTCTTCCATTTTAAAAGAATATGTATAATACCTTTCTATCACATCTAATATTCTATTTCTTTCTTGGATACACATTTCTTTTCCTGTTTCAGAACATTTAACCCATGCATTCCATTGATAAATATTCTTTTTGCGAAAAAAGATAAGCATATCCGGTATTTCTAACTGAGATATCTCTTCCCATTTTTCCGAATCAATGACTAACAGCCATGAATCCGTTAAACAGCTCAATTCTCTTATTTCTTTTATCAAATCCGGATATTCTTCCTCTTTCAATTTTGCCCATTTCTTTCGGGATATATGATGCTCTGGATTAGCCAATACATGCATTGAAAAAAACAGTTCCCATACCGCCGAATAAGAAATTATAAATTTAGTCCCCTCATAAAAGAACGTATCCAGTATCATAATACATTTCCTCCAATTAACTAACCGGTTAATTAGTACATCTTTCTCTTAATGTACGTGTATTATATTGATGATGTTTATCTTTGTCAATATTTATTTTCTCCTTCTGGTAATTTCAAAATGAAGTAATGCTAAAAAATAAAAAGTGCCGGAAACATTAAATTTCCAGCACTTTGCACGCTAATTTTTTTCTCCACCATCAGTCACTCCGGATTAAGAAGTTCATCCTGCACTGCTTCTAGACATCCACTTCCCCCGCCAGAATTTTCTTATAATCCTCATAATTCTTTTTCAACAGCTCCGGCGTATTGAGCTCATAAGGACACCTCTTCTTACACTCGCCACAATTCAGACAATTCTCTATCTTCTTCATATTATCCTGCCACTGGGGACTTAACCAGTCAGCAGATGGCGCCCTTCGGATCATCTGTGACATCCTTGCGCAGTTATTGATTGGAATCTCAGCCGGACACGGCAGACAGTATCCACATCCACGACAGAAATCCCCTGTCAGCTCCAGTTTTTCCTTTTCAATAAATGCAGTTATCTCCTCATCCAGAACCGGAGGATGCTCCATATATCCAAGCCACTCCTCCAACTCTTCCAGCTTCTGAATCCCCCATATCGGCAGTACATGGTCGAACTGGGACATAAACGCAAAAGCCGCGCGGGAGTTGTTAATCAGCCCTCCTGCCAGACCCTTCATGGCAATAAATCCCATTTTCTGTTCTTTACACATATCAACCAACTCCAGCTCCTTGTCAATAGAAAGATAGCTGAGCGGATACTGCATTGTCTCATAGAGTCCCGACTTTACACACTCCCTTGCCACTTCAAGCTTATGGGAAGTTACGCCAATATGGAGTATTTTTCCCTGCTCCTTCGCCTTCTGCATACATTCATACATGCCAGTCCCGTCCCCTGGCCGGTAACAAGTATCCACACAATGAAACTGGTAGATATCTATGTAGTCCGTCTGAAGCATCCGAAGCGATTCCTCAAGATCACACCAAAACGCCTCCGGCGTCCTCGCCATTGTCTTACTGGCAAGAAAAATCTTATCTCTTACCTCTCCCAGCGCCTTACCAATCTTCTGCTCACTATCACTATAGGCCCTTGCGGTATCAAAAAAAGTCATACCACCCTCATAAGCCCTCCTCAAAATCAAAGACGCCATCTCCATGTCCACCCTCTGAACAGGCAAGGCGCCAAAAGCATTCTGTGGCACAGTAATGCCCGTCGTACCTAACGTAATCCGCTTCACAAATATACCTCCTTACAATCTAATCTATATTAATATTAATTATACATGGTTTTCAAATGATTACAATTGCTTTAGTTTTACATGACTGATATACTTTCAGACTATTTTGTAGTGACACATATAGATGAAGAACGGAATGTTGTCTTTGTGGCTTTTGAAATTTATCAAGCTAACCTCATATATAAAAGTGGATATGGATTACCTTGTTCATCACATTCTGTTCTTTTATAAACTTCAAACCCCATGTATTCATAGAAACCTTTAGCAAGAGGATTTTGTTCATTAACGGCTAAATCATTAACCGAATATTTATCTATTCCATATTTAAGCAGTTCTTTACCAATTCCTTTCCCTCTTTCCTCATGAGAAATAAAAAGCATTTCAAGGTGTTGTTCTACAATACCCATAAAACCAACTGGAACTTGATTTTCGTTTTCAACAATAATTAATTGGGGGATCTCATTAAGTGCTTGTGGTACATACTTCTTAATGTCTTCTATTTCACTAACCGATAGAAAGAGATGTGTTGCCTTTACAGAACTTTCCCACACTTTTAATAACTGCTCTATCAGCGAATTTCTGTCTGTTACTTCAATAATTTTCATTTTATATACCCCCATCAAATTGAAAGTCGTTTTTTAAATTATATTACGCATCCACAATTTTTTTCTTTAGGGGTTGCCCCCTATTATTCCCAAACAAAAAAGCCGAAGCCCTTTGTTTTCCAAGGTATCTCCGACTTTTTCCATTAGCGTTCCTGAGCGGATTCGAACCGCTGGCCTTCCGCTTAGGAGATGGTTTTCCAGGTATAAAGCAGCTTCCTTATAAGTTTAACTAATCCCTTTATATCCCTGCTGTTACCCAAAGACAAATATATTCTCTCACTCCCCGTTTGCCTCCGTCAAACTTGAAGTGGCTATTTGCGGTTTAAAGCATTATTCCTCCATTTCCAATTCTAACCGTTGCAATATGTCTTTGACAATTCCTACATCTTGAATAAGGTTAATGCCAAAACATTTTTTGCCTGCATCTTTTAATGATGCTCCCACATGATAAGCTTTTTCTCTGTCAATGATTAAGAAACGGTCATGGAACACATTTGTATATTTCACATTCAATGTCGGATATTGTGCATTAAAATTCTGCATATCTGTTTTCGTAAGCCGCGTCCGTTTCTGCGTGTAAATAGTCACAGCCACATTTTCTTTTTTCTTGGAAAACAAATTCAATGTTTCCACATCTACATATCCGTCTATAAGTGCAATTTCTTTTTCTGCCTTTTGTATCAAACTGACAATCAGGCTAAACGCATCATAAATCTGTCCATCAAAAAATATCTTCTGGCTTGCTTCTTCATGCTCAGATATGTATTCAAATATCTGCTCCAGCTTTTCATCCGTCCGCTTCTGATATTCCAACTAAGGAAGCGTACGTCTGCCACCATGACCACTTTCTTCATTGCTTGAAATCACAAATTGTGATTTCAAGTTTTCATATTCACTTTCAGATAATTGAAAACGAAATTTTTCTGGAAATCGTGCCATGTTTCTTTTACGGCTTGATTCAACGTCCTCGTTTCCACTTGATATAACATTGCTAAATCGCTGTCTATCATCACTTGCTGATTGCGAACCACATATATAAAATTTTTTATATCAGATTGAGCTGATTCTACAGTTGATATCTGTATATTTTCATCTGCTTCTGCCAAAGTGGTCTGTTCTGTTTTTACCATACATTTAATCCTTTCTTAAACTTGAAATTGCAAATTGAATTCTCAAGTTAGTATTTTTCTATACTTGAAATCACAAATTGCAACCTTAAAACTTTTTTCTTACAATTCCATTGTACCATTTTACAGGCTTTTTAACACATAAATCCACATAGAAAAGGTTAATCTTTTTGGACAATTACGTGCTGCTAAATAATATTGATTGTAAAAATTTTTTCTTTCAAATTTTCTTCTCTCTGTTTATTTTTCTAATATTGCTTGATATTTACTTTCTTCTTTAGGCGTTAACTTAGCCAAGCACTTATTATAAACGGAAGCAGTAGTAAGTTTAACTATGCATAACTAGGAACTGATATCATTATAAACAAGAAAAAAGATAACAACATTCGCATTTTAAATTACAGCATTTTTAACTGCTTTTTTCTCCAATTAGCAAAAACGGTATTTTCATTATCAAATCTCTCACCCCCCAATTATTCCAAACAAAAAAGCCGAAGCCCTTTATTTTCCAAGGTATCTCCGACTTTTTTCATTAACGTTCCTGAGCGGATTCGAACCGCTGGCCTTCCGCTTAGGAGGCGGACGCTCTATCCTGCTGAGCTACAGAAACTTATAAAACTTTATTTACTTATTTCCTGAACACAACTATTAATATAACATGAAACTCAAATTTTCTCAACTTTTTTCGGGAAGAATTTTAGAAGAATTTTAAATTTTATAGTTATGAAACTTTATATATTTCCTATACTTCTTTCATTCTTCCCGTTTTATTTAAAAATTAATATATCCCTGCAGCCATATAGTACCTTTAAAACGTCTGCCGATCTCTGGTTCCCCCATTACCTCGTTTGCAGGAACGCAGATATCAAACTGCAGCTCATTCACATCGAGTTTCATCTGATATAAAGGTTCTTTTGTCAGGATATTCTCCCGCTTTCTTACGGCCAGTATCTCGCCCATGATTGAGTAAAGGTCACATTCCACACCATAAGGCATAAAATATGTATCAACGATGGTGAAGATATCCTCTTTCATAAGACGTCTCGATACCTTTGAGTATGTATCGATATCATCAAGCGTCAGTGTCTCGATTGCAGTCGGGTCACCGCTTCTTGCTGCATCAAGCAGCAGTTTTCTGTTATCGGATGCCTCCCTCTCCGTCTTAACCTGTTCCTCACTCTTTCTCACAGGAAAAAGTATCTTTCCTGACAATGCGAGCCCTGAAAACGTAACTGAGGTCGCCATGCCGTTCACGAGTCCCAGCTGGCGCTCCCTCATATACTCAATTCCATTCTGGAGATGGAAGATCAGGCTGATGCCGACTTTCGGGTCTTCACAGATACCTACATACTGTTCCTTTTCAATTCTTTTGTCTACGGCTACATCTGCATAAGTAGTGATTCCGCTTCCTTCAAAATATGGAAAGTAATAATCTGCATCAAAATTCTCTTCTTCATCTAGTTCGCCGCAGATTGTAATACCTACATTCTGCCCGTATTCCTTCTGGAACTCACAGTAATCTGCCCAATCCTTATATGACACAATTGTCTGATGCGTAAAATTAGTTTCTACCTGTTTCAGAAGTTCTTTTAAATCATTCTTTGTCTTCAAGTTATTGAAACCAATTGCTTTTAGGTATTGATGCATAATGTTCTCCAAATCTATTTCTTTTTTACAGCAATTTCAGTATTTCCGCCCATATATGGCTGAAGTGCTTCCGGTATCTTTACAGAACCATCTGCCTGGAGATTATTTTCAAGAAAAGCAATCAACATTCTCGGCGGCGCCACTACTGTATTATTTAGTGTATGCGCAAAATATTTGCCATCTGCACCTTTTACTCTGATTCCCAGTCTTCTTGCCTGAGCATCCCCGAGGTTAGAGCAGCTTCCTACTTCAAAATATTTTTTCTGTCTCGGTGACCAAGCTTCAACATCTACTGATTTCACTTTCAGGTCTGCCAGATCTCCTGAGCAGCACTCTAACGTACGGACAGGGATATCCAGTGAACGGAACAGATCTACCGTGTTCTGCCACAACTTATCATACCACTGCATACTCTCTTCCGGTTTGCAGACAACGATCATTTCCTGCTTTTCAAATTGATGGATGCGGTATACACCTCTCTCTTCTATTCCGTGTGCACCTTTTTCTTTTCTAAAACATGGCGAATAGCTTGTCAGTGTCTGGGGAAGTTCCTCTTCAGTCAGCTGTGTATCAATAAATTTACCGATCATGGAATGTTCACTTGTACCGATCAGATACAGGTCTTCACCCTCGATCTTATACATCATGGCATCCATTTCTGCAAAACTCATAACGCCTGTTACGACATTGCTTCTGATCATGAAAGGTGGTACACAATATGTGAATCCTCTATTAATCATGAAGTCTCTTGCATATGAGATTACAGCGGAATGAAGGCGCGCTATATCCCCCATCAGATAGTAGAATCCATTTCCGGCAACTCTTCTCGCGCTGTCCAGATCAATTCCGTTAAACTTCTCCATGATCTCAGTATGATATGGAATCTCAAAGTCCGGTACTACAGGCTCGCCGTACCTTTCTATTTCTACATTTTCACTGTCGTCTTTTCCTATTGGAACAGATGGATCAATGATATTCGGTATAATCATCATCTTCTGTTTGATGTTTTCTTCTACTTCTTTTTCCTCTGCAGAAAGTGTTTCTATTCTGTCAGCATTTTCAGCAATCTGCTTTTTAACAGCTTCTGCCTCTTCCTTTTTTCCCTGACCCATGAGGGCGCCAATCTGTTTGGAAATCTTATTCTTCTCTGCACGCAGTGCTTCTACTTCCTGTTTAATCTCCCGGTTTCTCTTATCCAGTTCGAGTACTTCATCAACTAATGGGAGCTTTGAATCCTGAAACTTATTTCTGATGTTCTGCTTTACCTCTTCTGGATTGTTTCTTACAAATTTAATGTCTAACATAGTATCCTCCTCAATTTTATATATCCTTTATACTGATCTTTTATGAATAACTATACATGAAAAACTGTTTGTAAACAACTTTTTTACAGACCACGCTCCAGATCTGTTTTCAAGCCATAGGCATCCTGATAGATTGCTCTTTCCAAAGATTCTACTTCTTCTTCCGCAAGCTCTATATAACTCTGCCCTTTTACAATTTCTTTAATATAGGTATAACAGCCTTCTCTGCTGTGCATTGCATTCAAAATCCACCCGTTATCTTCCTCATCCAGCATTGTCAGGGCAAAACTCAAATTTCCTCCCATTTCATGAAATGCATCGTATTTTACAATACCAATCTTTTGGTAATGAGATTTCATTTTCTTATAAATATCACTAATATTCTGCTCGTTTTTCTTGGCCAGTTCAGTAACCTCGTCGAGTTCGGCAAACCTTGCCAGTATGCTTTCCTCTAAATTCTTCCCATCTTTCCCTTTCATAAACGAATTATAGCTTACTTTCAGGCGGTTATATTTCATATTTACACTGATAAGCAGTATAAACAGCAGAACCTGAATCAAAAATAGTAATATTATAAAATATGCCGGATCTATTCCAAGGCTGGTTAATAAACTATTTTCCATTATTATATCTCCTTCTTAATTATTCACGCTGACTCTCCTCTACTCATATTCTCCCCATTTTGCAGTGCCTTATTTTGATCCGATTTGAATTTACTAATTATCTTTGATAGACATAATCAGATCGAATATACGTTCGAGTTCATCTTCTGAGTAATATTCAATCTCTATTTTCCCTTTTCCATTCGTCTTCGGACTGACATTTACCTTTGTACCGATTATGCTCTTCATTTTCTCTTCCAGATTATCATAGATAAATGTATGCTCTGGTTTTTCCGGCTTTTGTACCTTTTTAGGATTTTTCAATGCCTTTACAAGCTTTTCAGTCTCTCTTACGCTAAGCTTTTCATCAAATATTTTATTTGCTATTGCATACTGCTGTTCTTCCTCATCAATTGCAAGGAGTGCACGGGCATGTCCGGTTGTAATCATGTCATCTACGATCATTTGCTGTACTCTTGCACTAAGTTTTAAAAGTCGCATAGAGTTTGTAACTGCAGTTCTGCTTTTAGATACTCTTTCTGCAACTTCATCCTGCTTTAGGCTGAATTCTTCCAGCAGCCGCTTATATGCCATGGCTTCTTCTATCGGGTTAAGGTTTTCTCTCTGTATGTTTTCAATCAGGGATATCTCTACGATTTCCTGATCTGTATATGTTTTAATCACTACAGGCACTTCTTTTATTCCGGCCAGCTTTGCCGCTCTCCACCGTCTCTCACCGGCGATAATTTCATAATAATCCTTTTTTTTCTGGACTAAAAGCGGCTGAAGTATGCCAAATTGCTTGATAGAATCAGCCAGTTCAAGCAATGCATCTTCATCAAATTCTTTACGCGGCTGGTCCCTGTTTGGCTCAACCTGATTAATCTTCACCAGTATTTCGCCGGATTCACTTACTTTTTCATTGCTATTTTTCTCTGCATCCGCCTTGTTTAAAGTATTACCCGGCTTCTTAGCCGCCTTATCACTTCTATCAGGAATCAGACTATCCAGACCTTTTCCGAGACCATTTCTTTTTACTGCCATATTATTCTTCTCCTTTATGTATTACTTCGTCTGCTAACAACATATAACTCTCTGCCCCTGCAGATTTAGGATCATATAAATTAATAGGCATACCATAACTTGGAGCCTCTGCTAAACGAATATTTCTCGGTATAATTGTCTTATATATATTCTGTTCCAGGTTGTCCTTAACATTTTCTACAACTTGCAGTGATAAATTTGTCCTGGCATCATACATTGTAAAGACAACACCCTCTATCTCTAGTGTGGGATTCAGTCTTTCCTGAACCAGTTCAATCGTATGGATGAGCTGACTCAAACCTTCCAATGCGTAATATTCACATTGAATCGGAACAAGAACCGAATCAGCTGTTGTCATCGCATTTATAGTAAGCATGCTCAATGCAGGAGGACAATCAATAATAACAAAATCATAGTTGTCCTTTACCTTATTTATCTCATTTTTTATGATGTATTCTTTATTATCAACGCCGATCAATTCGATCTCTGCTGCTGATAAATCAATATTAGATGGGAGAACGTCCAAATTTTCAAAAACATCTTTGCAAATGCATTCTTCAATGCCGGCATTTCCTATAATCAGGTCATATACACTATTTTCAACCTCATTTTTATTCACACTAAGTCCACTGGTCATATTTCCCTGAGGATCCATGTCCAGAGCCAGAACCTTCTTACCGCAGCTGGCCAGTGAGGCTGATAAATTAATAGCTGTAGTAGTCTTCCCTACACCGCCCTTTTGGTTTGCTATTGCTATAATTCTTCCCATTTTAATACTCCTTTCATTGAACACCTCATTATTATATCACCTTTTAAAGCGTATATCTACCTAATGTTTCACGTGAAACATAGAATTTTATATAAACATTTGCAAATTTATTAGGAAGTTTTACACTGAAAGGGAATGGTCAAAAAAACAGATTTAGCTTTGACTTTTTGGTTATGTAAATAAATGTTTCACGTGAAACATTTAGATTTTTTTACTGTCTTAATTTTTTTATTTTTCTAAATTCTTAATTCTTTCTCTCCACTTAAAGTTTTTCTTTATTTGGAGCCGCCGTTGTAGTATAATAATAAATATATCTTGTTAAGCCCATTCGTTTAATAAATATAAATTTTGAAAGAGGTGATTCTTTGACTTGGAAAAAGAAACTCACAACATGTACTGTTTTAGCAGGTACCACCGTAGGTATTATGCATGTTGTTAATAGATTGGTTTACTACATTTCTACGATAGATAATCTATTATATAATAAAGATGAAAAGTACTATGACTGGAGATTCGGCAGTATATATTATACTAAGCAGGGGAAAGGTTCTCCAATCTTACTGATACATGATTTAGATGTCAGCAGTTCAGCATATGAATGGAATAAGATTGTTGCCGGACTTTCCAGAACAAATACAGTCTATACCATAGATCTGCTGGGATGCGGACGTTCACAGAAGCCTAATCTTACTTATACTAATTACTTGTATGTTCAGATGATCACCGATTTTATTCACCATGTAATTGGAGAAAAGACAGATGTCATAGCCACCGGAGAATCCGGTACCTTTGTATTAATGGCATGTGCAAATGACAATACAGTTATCAATAAGATTATGCTTGTAAACCCCGGGGATCTTGTGTCCCTTGCAAAGATACCGACTAAGCGTACCAAACTGATACAACATATTATTAATACCCCTGTATTAGGTACCTTTATCTATAATATGCGTATTAACAAACGTACAATTGAAGAGGATTTCAGAAGCCAGTATTTATACGATCAGAATAAGCTGGAAGAAAGAACAATTATGACATATTTTGAAGCTTCACACAAATGCAGCACACATTCAAAATATCTCTATGCAAGTATTAAATCAAGATTTACAAATGCAAATGTCATCCACTGTCTCAAAGATATTAATAACAGTATCTTTATTATAGTAGGAAATGCTAATCCGGAGAATGCTCTGATAGCAAACCAGTATCAGAATCATCTCCCATCTATAGAAGTCATTGGAATTGATAAGACAAAGCACCTTCCGCAGCTGGAATCACCAGATGAATTTATCGATCAGGTTAAAGTACTTTTTGATATCGATGGTGCCGACGAATAATACCAACACCTCAAATGAGATAGTCCCTCATAAATGTACAATAATGAAAGCGACGGTATGGCTGATACCGTCGCTTTCATTATACTATCGGTTCCTTTCCGGGCAGTCCTGCCTTTCTCGGATACTTTTTAGCTGTATTCTTATTCTTTTCTACTTTCACAAATGATCTGCCTATTTCTGTTCCCGGAAGCTGAAATTTAACTGTATCTTCTAAACTGCCTCCTAACACATTTACTGCTTTTTTTGAAGCATTTAATTCATCCTCAATATTTCCAGATTTATATGAAATAAATATACCCCCTACCCGTATATATGGTATGCAGTACTCACTGAGTGTTGCGAGATTTGCAACTGCCCTGGATACACACAAATCAAATTTTTCCCTATATTCCTCTTTTCGGGCATAGTCTTCTGCCCTTCCGTGCAGTGTTATAATATCCTCTAGCCCCAATTCTTCTATTACTGCATCCAAAAACTTAATCCTTTTATTTAAGGAATCCAAAAGCACCACATGGAGCTGGGGAAATGCAATTTTCAGTGGGATCCCGGGAAACCCTGCTCCTGTCCCTATATCAATCACCGAGCTTACTCCATTCATATCAACAGCTTTTACAATTGCAAGGCTGTCAACAAAATGTTTCTCATTAACCTCATCATACTCAGTAATTCCTGTCAGGTTCATGACTTTATTCCACTCTGTCAGTAATTCATAGTACTTATTAAACTGCTGTTTCTGTGTTTCCGTTAATTCTATATCCAGCTCTTTTAACTGGTTTTCAAACTTATTTGACATATATGCCCCCATTTCAAATTTTATTGCCAGTAAACCAAAGTCCTACCTGCTTTCCAAATAAACGAGAAGTACGGATATATCGGCCGGTGAGACTCCTGATATTCTGGAAGCCTGTCCGATGGATGCTGGACGGATTTCCGTAAGTTTTTGTTTTGCCTCAATACGCAGACTCTGGATACTGTTGTAATCTATATCTTCCGGAATCATCTTTTTCTCTAATTTTTTAAATTGTTCTACCTGACGCTGCTGTCTTTTTATATAACCTTCGTACTTGATATTGATATTGACCTGCTCAATCACATCGTCCGGCAGTTGTTTCCGCTGTCTGTCAATTGGAGCCAATGCTTCATAAGACAGCTCTGGCCGTCTGATCAGTTCCCCGAGTGTAGTCCCTGATGTAAGCGGTGTACTGCCATGGGACGCAAGAAGTTCCTGCACCTCAGCAGACGTGCCTATATTGGTGTGCTCCGCCCGTTTAATCTCATCATTGATCAATTTTTCCTTTTCCAGAAGTTTCTGGTATCTCTCCCCGCTGATGAGTCCCACTTCATATCCAAGCTTTGTCAGCCTCATATCTGCATTGTCCTGACGGAGGAGAAGGCGGTATTCTGCCCGGGAAGTCATCATACGATACGGTTCATGGCTCTCTTTTGTCACCAGATCATCAATCAAAACGCCGATATATCCTTCTGAACGGTCAATTATAATTCCTTCTTTTCCCTGAAGCTTTCTTGCCGCGTTAATTCCGGCTACAAGTCCCTGGGCGGCCGCTTCTTCGTAACCTGAACTTCCGTTGAACTGCCCGCCGCTGAATAATCCTTCCACATTTTTAAACTCAAGCGTACTTTTCAGCTGCCTTGCATCGATACAGTCATATTCAATTGCATATGCATTTCTGACAATTTTAGCATTTTCCAGACCCGGAACAGTCCTGTACATCGCAAACTGCACGTCCTCAGGTAATGAACTTGACATTCCGCCCACATACATTTCCGTTGTATCAAGACCTTCGGGCTCGATAAATACCTGATGACGGTTCTTATCTGCAAATTTTACTACCTTATCTTCGATAGACGGACAGTATCGCGGCCCCGTGCCTTCAATCATCCCCGAAAACAGTGGTGAACGGTCCAGATTTTTTCTTATAATATCATGTGTATTCTCATTCGTATATGTCAGCCAGCAGGAAGCCTGATCGATCTGTACATCCTCCGGGTCAGTCGTAAAGGAGAACGGCACGATCCTGTCATCTCCCTTCTGCTCTTCCATCTTGCTGAAATCAATAGAATTTCTATCGATTCTTGCCGGAGTACCGGTTTTGAAGCGGTACATCTGTATTCCCAGGGATTTTAGGCTTTCTGTCAGGTAATTTGCCGCCTGAAGCCCGTTAGGGCCTGTCTGAGTGCTCACATCACCGTAAATACACCTCGCCTTCAAATAAGTCCCTGTACACAGAATTACCGCCCTGCATGGATATATAGCTCCTGAATACGTCTGTACCCCTGTAACCTTATGATTGTCCGCAAGGATATCTGTTACTTCCATCTGACGGATATCCAGATTTTCCTGATCCTGAAGGACCTGACGCATCGTGCGGCTGTAGCTGGATTTGTCGGCCTGTGCACGCAGTGAATGTACAGCTGGCCCCTTGGACTTATTCAGCATCTTTGACTGTATAAACGTCTTATCAATAACTTTTCCCATCTCCCCGCCAAGTGCGTCCAGTTCCCTGACCAGATGTCCTTTCGAACTGCCTCCAATATTCGGATTACACGGCATCAGCGCGATACTGTCAACACTAACCGTAAATATAACCGTACGAAACCCAAGCCTTGCCGCCGCAAGCGCCGCCTCACAGCCTGCGTGTCCTGCGCCTACAACTGCGATATCATAACCGTCTTTATTTTCCCATACAGAATTTGCTGAATATTTCATTGACTAAATCTTCTCCTATCGTTTCTCCTGTTATACTTCCGAGTGACTCATATGCATCCATCAGATCAATCGAAAAAAAGTCTTCCGGCATCTGATTGTCGATACTTTCTATAACCTTTTCCAGGCTCCCGCATGCATCCATTAGCGCGGCTTTCTGCCTGATATTCGTAATATATACTTCATCATTAAATGAAACCTCTCCATGTAAAAACATCTCCTTTAAGGTTTCTTCCAACTCATTCAATCCCTGTTCTTCCTTCGCTGAAATGTCAATCATCGGAATTGTTCCAGCTTCTGTATTGCCTCTGCTGTTTAAAACTGTCTGATTAATCTCTTCCTGCATTTTTTCTTTCGTTATTACGGTAGTTAAATCTGATTTATTCAACAAAATAATAACCTTCCGGCCGTCCAAAAGCTCCATAATATCTCTGTCATTACTGTCCAGAGGTCTGGATGCATCTACAACATAAATAATCAAATCGGCATTTTTTACATACTCTTTTGCCTTATCGACACCCATTTTTTCAATAATATCATCCGTTTTTCTGATGCCCGCTGTGTCGATCATGTTCAGCGTAAGTCCTTTCAGCTGAATCTGTTCCTCCAGGGCATCGCGTGTCGTCCCCTCTATATCCGTTACGATCGCTCTCTCCTTCCCCGCCAGGACATTCAAAAGGGACGATTTTCCTGCATTTGGTTTTCCCACGATGACTGTCTGGATTCCTTCTTTCATGATTCTCCCACTGTCAGATGAATCGATCAGCTTCTTTATTTCAACTAACAGTTCTTCTGTAACCTTCTTCAAAGTCTCACCATAACCGTCTATATCAATATGTTCCGGATCGTCCAGCGCAGTCTCAATAAATGCAGTATGATAAATAATCTGTTTTCTGATATCCTCTATCTTCTTCCTGACACTGCCTTTCAGCTGGCTGATTGAACTCTGAAGCGCATACTCACTTTGGGATGTGATCACATCTATCACGGCCTCCGCCTGTGACAAATCTAACTTCCCATTTAAAAACGCACGCTTTGTAAATTCCCCCGGCTCTGCGGGTCTTGCACCATTTTTGATGACCGTCTCCAGCACTCTTTTTACTACATAGTTTCCCCCGTGGCAGTTAATTTCCACGGTATCTTCACCTGTAAACGTTCTGGGTGAGCGCATCAGCATAACCAGTACTTCATCAATTGTCTCGTCTTTATCTTTGATGTATCCATAATGGATCGTATGACTTTCAGCCTCAGAAAGCCTTTCTTTCCCATGGTAAATCCTATCTATCACATGAAATGCCTCATCCCCGCTGATACGCACGATTCCAATTCCTGAATTCGTCATACCTGTGGAAATTGCGGCAATTGTATCCTTCTTCATACCTGCCTCCTGCCAATTATCTAACACACTCCAGGCTGCCGCCAAGATCAGGCAGCTTTGATTTGCTGTTTATGAAATAAAAAGACGTTTCCCAACTTCACGAAAGCATCCGTGAAGCGGAAACGTCCTCTTTCGCTTCGATTCTATTACTACTTTTTGTTACTTCTTCAATGTAACAACTACTTTTCTGTAAGGCTCATCTCCCTCACTATGGGTCGTTACGTATGGATCAGACTGAAGTGCTGCGTGGATAATTCTTCTTTCATAAGGATTCATCGGCTCTAAAGATACTGATCTTCTTGAACGTTTTACCTTATATGCAATATTCTTTGCAAGATTCTTAAGTGTCTCTTCTCTTCTTGCACGATAATTCTCTGTATCCAGCTTCACACGTACATATCCGTCCTGATGCTTGTTGGCAACCCTGTTAGCAAGGTACTGGAGAGAATCCAGTGTCTGTCCGCGCTTTCCGATAAGGATTCCCATATTGTCACCCTTCATCTCAATACTTAAGGCTCCGTCAGCATCAATTTCTGAAACCAGTTCCACGGTCATTCCCATGGCCTTCAGTGTATCACATAAAAAGGATTCAACGGCTTTTTTCGTCTCATCTTTTACTTCTGCAAGTTCAGATTCGCGTTTCACAGCCGGCTTTACTTCTTCGCGGTGCGTCTCTTCCCTGAATTCTTTTCTGGAACGCTCTTCTTTTTTTGCGTAATCTTTCTTCTTAGCTTCCTTTACCGGAGCTTTTTTAACTTCAGGTTTTGCTTCCGGCTTCATTTCTGATTTTACTTCTGTCTTAACTTCAGCTTTTACTTCTTGCTTAATCTCAGGCTCTTCTATGACAGGTTCAGGTTTTCTTCTTGCTTCAATAACTGCCTGTTTTACACCTATTCCAAGGAATCCGGCACTTCCCTTTTCAATGACTTCATAATCTAACCGGTCACTGGTCACACCTAACTGAATCAACGCTTCTGTAATTGCATCATCCACTGTTTTTGCAGATACTCTGATACTACCGTTCATCCTGAATCCTTCCTTTCTGTGATTCTAACTATTTATCATCTTCCGTTTTGTCCGATGTACTCTGTCCGCTGTTAAATCTGCTGACAAGGTTTGCCTTTGATGCAAGGCTTCCTGACTTCGCATTCTTCGTATATTGTGCAGCTTTCTGAAGACGCTCTTCTCTTTCCTTATCAGATATATTTGTCTTTTTCTTTTCTTCAACGTTTCTGGTACTTGTAGTTGCCATTCTGTTAATAGACTGTGCAGACGTACCCTTTTTCTCACGTTTCTTTGCAGCCTTTTTCTGATTCTCCTGAATCATCTCGTCTGTTGACTTTTTGCTGAGGTATTTATTAATTGCAAGCTGCTGCACACATCTTACTACCGCACTGATTGCCCAGTACAGACCAAGACCTGCCGGGAGCGTAAATCCCATAAATACTGAAAACAGAGGCATGGTGTATGTCATTGTCTTCATTGAGTTTGCCATCTGGTTGCTCGGGTCAACTTCTGGCTGCGGCTGTAGCTTTACACTGATAAACTGTGTCAGACCTGCCATTACAGGAATGATAGCCGCCATGATAATTCCTAAAATTGAAAAATCTTTAATTGCAGCTGTCAGCATTGTAAATGGTGCTTCACCAATATTAATTCCAAGGAAACTGTTTAAGTGTCCAACAGCCTGTGTTGTTGTTTCTACAATATCATTCAGGGACGGAATCTTGTCCACCAGTGTATTCCATGTGGAATCCTGAAATTTATACAGTGCATTCACAAGTGTATCTGCCTGTGAATAGTCATAAGCCTTTGGGCTCATAAGTACAGGTTTGGCTTCTCCGATCTTCTCCATAATCTTCTGGAAACCATCTGCAGCCATGATCTGATTTACAACCGGCATATAGACATCTTTTACACCCTGTACATAATTCGGAATATTCTGAATTACCGGATACAGCGCAAAAAGTACGGGCATCTGGATCAGCATTGGCAGACATCCACCTGTTGGCGACGTACCATATTTTTCATATACGGTCTGCATCTCTTCTTGTTGCTTTAACATGGACGCCTGGTCTTTTTTACCTGCATACTTTTTCTGAATCTTCTGAATCTCAGGATTCATAACAGAAGACATCTTAGACCATTTCTGTTGTTTAATTGTCAATGGAATCATTAATGTATATACGATGATTGTAAAGATGATGATACAAACACCAATGTTCTGTATCCCGAACAAACCATCCATCACATTATAAATTCCGTTCATCACTTTTCCAAGCAGCCAGGAAATCTGATGAATAACCGGCCAGTCTGCATATCCTGCAGCTAAAATTCCATACATCTCTTATCCTCCTTAAGGTACCGGATCATATCCGCCTTTTGCAAATGGATTGCACCGCAGAATTCTCCAGATTGTTAAGGCACCGCCTTTGATCGCACCATACTTCTGAATCGCTTCAATACCGTACTGTGAACAGGTCGGTGTATAGATGCAGTGATACCTTGTCTTTAATCCGGACAGATATTTTTGATAGAACCGGATAAGTCCTATTAAAACACGCTTCATCTGCGTCGCTCCCTTTCTTTAGCGCCTGCCATGCTGCTCATGGGCTTTTAAGTACATCTCAGCGCTTCTACTGATTATTTTACTGATTATATATTTCATGAAGCCTTCCCAAGTGGATGAGTGCACTCTCAATGTCATGATAACCCTTATCTTTTGCACTCACTCTCGCAATCACAATTATATCTAATCCACCTTTGAAATGTGCCTCTTGAAGTCGATAACTTTCTCTGATTAAACGTGTAAGATGATGTCTTACAACACTATTTCCAACTTTCTTGCTCACGGAAATCCCAAGTCTGTTCTTTTCCGTACCATTCTCCCTCACATACATAACAAGATACTTGTTTGCATACGTTTTACTGTTTTTATAAACGATCTGAAAATCTTTATTCTTCTTCAAAGATTCCGAAAACTTCATTCTTTATACCGCGCTTTTCCTTTTATAAATAGAAGAAAAGGCCACATAGATGCGGCCTAAGCTGATAACTGTTTTCTTCCTTTTGCTCTTCTGGCAGCTAAAACTTTTCTTCCGCCCGGAGTACTCATTCTTGCTCTAAAGCCATGAACTTTTGATCTCTGTCTGTTTTTAGGCTGAAATGTCATTTTCATTACCAATACACCTCCTTTAGTTGAGATACTTATTATAAAGTATTTACAATGATTCTCAAATTTTATTTCTTTCTACTATTATAATAGGCAGAAAGACACTGCTCTTAATTATATTCAAAAAATGCCCGTAAGTCAAGCCATTCCCTGCATTTTTCTTAAATTGTGGCAACATCTTTCTGTGTATCAAGTTCTATCTTAATTACTAGGTATCATATCAGCTCTGGTATGCTTTCTTTGATTAAAGAAAAAATCCTTACAAAACTGCAAACCCGCTTTTCCCTTACCAGAGAACAATTAGAAGAATATTTTTCACGCTTTTAATGTGTAAAAGGCGCTGCGGTGGGCATATCCCTTCATTATCCACACTTTATCAACTACACATTCTTAGCAGGCAACCCGGGTGGAAAACAGGTATATGCTCCCACTACAGGGCCTTTTCGCATCTTTCCATTAGCATCCCCGTTCTCGGAAATCAACATATCCACTTTCCTAATCTGACACTTTTCCACAATTTGCTTCTTTGGTGTGAATTTCTGTGGATAAAATGTGGATAACTACTTTATAACTACTGTATAATGTGTAGATTAAATTTTTTTTCCTATTACGGCCCCATATTTTATCTGCGTTAATTTTGTTCATAAAGTTATACACAGCATTTCTCATTGCTTCTAATACCGTTTTGATGTAAAATGTAATAGAGAGATTTTGCCTAGATATCTCTCTATTATATTGATTAGGAGTACTTATCGATGAACATTGTAGAAGAAAATTGGGAGCAGATCCTAAATAAAATGAAGTTAGAATATTGCTCATCAAATATTTCATACAATACGTGGATTGCACCACTTACCGTATATGAAGTGACCGATGACACTGTTTATATTCTTGTGAGGTTGAAAGCAAGTCTGGAGCATATAGAAGAAAAATATATGCTTCCTTTTAAAGTGTGCATTGCTGAAGTAACAGGAAAGGAATACGATATATCCTTTGTTACAGAAGATAATGTAACTATCCAGGAGAAAAAGGAGAATGTAGTTAAGAAGCAGAAGTCAAATGCGATCTTTGAGAATGCGAATCTCAATGGAAAGTATACATTTGATACTTTTGTCGTGGGCAGCAATAACAATTTCGCCCATGCCGCATCCCTTGCAGTTGCAGAATCTCCGGGTGAGATTTATAACCCGCTGTTTATATACGGAGGTGTAGGACTCGGTAAGACTCACCTTATGCATTCCATCGCACACTTCATATTAGAGAATGATCCTGAAAAAAAAGTTCTTTATGTCACAAGCGAGACGTTCACGAATGAACTGATCGATGCTTTGAAGATTGGTAAGAACGGGAATGAACTGGCCATGACCACATTCCGTGAAAAGTACAGGAATAACGATGTTCTCCTGATTGATGATATTCAGTTTATTATAGGCAAGGAAAGTACGCAGGAAGAATTCTTCCATACGTTCAACCACCTGCATGTTTCAGGAAAGCAGATTATCATATCCAGTGATAAGCCGCCGAAAGATATCGAAACGCTTGAGGCAAGGCTTCGTACACGTTTTGAGTGGGGACTGATTGCAGACATTTCTTCCCCTGATTATGAGACAAGAATGGCAATCCTTCGTAAGAAAGAAGAATTGGACGGGCTTGAACGCTACCATATACCGGACGAAGTCCTTCAATATATAGCGAATAATATCAAGTCCAACATCAGAGAACTCGAAGGCTCTCTTAATAAATTGATAGCACTTTCAAATCTGGAGAAAAAGCCGATTGATATTCCGCTCGCAGCGGAGGCCTTAAAGGATATGATTTCTCCGGATAAGAACCGGGTCGTTACCCCGGAATTAATTATTGATGTTGTTTCTGAACATTTTAATGTACCCGTGGCTGAGCTGAAAGGCAAGAAAAGGAATGCAGAGATTGTACTTCCCCGCCAGATTGTCATGTATTTATGCCGTGCCATGACCGATACCCCTCTGAAGTCAGTCGGTATCATCTTAGGCGGCAAGGATCATGCCTCTGTCAGCCATGGTGTCAAGAAGATTGAACATGAGATTACCGTAGATGAAGCTCTTAACAATACGGTTAATATTATAAAGAAGAAGATAAATCCGGTCTGATGATAAAAGTAACATAGGCTGTTTATCCACATTTGCCTGAAATAAGGCTCCCTTAACAGCAGGCTCAACTTTAAGGGAAGCCCATGGTTTCAAGGCTTTATGAAGCTTACATTACTTTGCATGGCTAATGTGGATAAGCTCGGGATAACCCTGTTCAAACCATGTGGATTAAGAGGTTGATAACGGATTAAGGACTTTTTGAGGTTCAGATTATCCCCACATTATCCCGAGGTCATACAGTGGATGTCTACAGAGTTTTCAGTATGGACAAACCCTTTAAAATCAAGGCCTGGAACCACTTATTAACTTATCCACAGCCCCTAAGGCTAAGAAGGCGGAGCTGATTTATATAAATATTTTTAAAAATGCGCGGTCGAAAAGATATTCACCACACCCATCGAAAGGAGTTACTGACATATGAAAATCATTTGTTCAAAATCAAATCTCGTAAAAGGAGTCAGCATTGTATCAAAAGCTGTACCTTCAAAAACAACTATGCCTATTCTGGAATGTATTCTGGTTGACGCATCCATGGATGTTATCAAGCTGACAGCGAATGACATGGAACTTGGAATCGAAACAAGGATTGACGGAGACATTGTTGAGAGAGGTATCATTGCATTAAACGCAAAGATCTTTTCTGAGATCGTCCGGAAGCTTCCGGACAGTGAAGTAACGATAGAGACAACGGCAGACAATCAGACATTGATTACCTGTGAAAAGGCAAAGTTCAATATTGCAGCACAGTCAGGGGAGGATTTCTCTTATCTCCCGATTATCGAGAAGGATGATTATATTACCGTTTCTGAGTTCACGCTCAAAGAAGTGATCCGTCAGACCATCTTCTCGATTGCCGACAATGATACAAACAAGATGATGACAGGAGAACTGTTCGAGATCGAAGATAACGTCCTGAAAGTAGTCTCTCTGGACGGACACAGAATCTCTATCCGTAAGATCGAATTAAAAGAATCCTATGCCCCGAAAAAGGTAATCGTACCTGGAAAGACCCTGCAGGAGATCAGTAAGATCATCGGCGGAGAGGCAGAGGCGGACGTTGATATATCATTTACCAAGAATCATATTGTGTTTGAGTTTGACAGGACAGTCGTTGTATCACGTCTGATCGAAGGCGAGTACTTCAAGATTGACCAGATGCTTTCCAGCGATTATGAGACAAAAGTCAGAATCAATAAAAGAGAACTCCTGAACTGTATCGACAGAGCGACACTCCTGATCAAAGAGGGAGACAAGAAGCCGATCATCATTGATATCCGTGAGGGATCCATGGAGCTGAAGATCAAATCCCAGATCGGATCCATGGATGAGGAGATTTTTATCGTGAAAGAAGGAAAAGATTTATTGATCGGATTTAATCCGAAGTTCCTGATCGATGCCCTCAGAGTCATTGATGACGAGGAAGTGGACCTGTATTTCATGAATGCAAAGGCCCCATGTTTTATCAAGGACGAAAATCAGAGCTATATTTACCTGATTCTTCCGGTAAACTTTAATGCAGTTGCATAGTACAGATAAATAGTCAGAAAAGAGGAGCAGTATGGAAATCATTAAGTTGCGTGACGGAGATGAATTTATTAAGCTGGGACAGGCACTGAAAGCAGCAGGACTGGTCGAGTCAGGGGTCGAAGCAAAAGAGGTAATACAGGACGGCGAAGCAAAAGTAAACGGCGAGACTGACACTAGAAGAGGACGTAAATTATATGACGGAGATGTCGTTCAATTTGACGGACAGGAAATAAAAATTGAAAAATAGTCTGAAAAAGTGTAGAATAGTGACATACTTGAGGAAACATCAATGGTAATCAAATCTCTAAAGCTAAAGAATTACAGGAATTACGAATTGTTAGATTTGAAATTTGACCCCAAGACTAACATTTTGTACGGTGATAATGCTCAGGGAAAGACGAATATTCTGGAGGCATTGTATTTGTCAGGAACGACCAAATCTCACAGAGGCACGAAAGACAGGGATTTGATACAGTTTGGGAGTGACGAGGCGCATCTGGAAACGGTGATCGAGAAAAGGGGCACCGAATTCCAGATCGACATGCATCTGAAGAAAAACAGTCCGAAAGGAATCGCAATCAATAAGATTCCGATACGAAGAGCAAGCGAATTATTTGGGATTATCCATTTTGTATTTTTTTCGCCGGAGGATTTGAATATTATCAAAGAGGGACCGTCCGGCAGAAGAAGATTTATTGATCTGGAATTATCTCAGCTGGATAAAGTATATCTCAGCAATCTTTCTAACTATAATCGAATTATTAATCAAAGGAATTCCTTACTCAAAGATATATACAGGCAGGAGAATCTTGTAGAGACATTGGATATCTGGGATATGCAATTAGTTGAGTACGGGACAAAAGTGACTGAGAGAAGAGAACAGTTCGTGAAAGATGTAAATAAAATCATTTCGAAAATCCATGATAAGCTGACAGGCGGTAAGGAGAATATTACGATTACCTATGAGTCAAGTACCGGCAGTATGGGGCTTGAACAGGCTCTGAGGAAAAACAGAGAGCGTGATATCAGGATGAAGAGTACTTCCGTTGGGCCGCACAGGGATGATCTGTGCTTTACGGCAGGCTCCCTTGATATCAGGAAATTTGGTTCCCAGGGACAGCAGCGCACGGCGGCTCTTTCGCTGAAACTTTCAGAGATTGAGCTGGTGAGGTCAATGATTAATGACACACCGGTATTATTATTGGACGATGTTTTGTCTGAACTGGACAAACACAGGCAAAACTACTTACTGGACAGTATTCATGATATACAGACAGTAATCACATGTACTGGATTAGATGAGTTTGTAAATCATCGGTTTTCTATTAATAAAATTTTCCATGTAAAAAATGGGCAGGTAGCAAAAGAAAATTAGGAGGTTTTTAAATGGGTGCAACAGGTACAGAATTTGACGCCGAGTATGGAGCAGATCAAATCCAAATATTAGAAGGACTGGAAGCGGTCAGGAAACGGCCGGGAATGTACATCGGCAGCACTTCTTCAAGAGGACTCCACCATCTGGTATATGAGATTGTGGACAATGCTGTAGATGAGGCATTGGCCGGTTATTGTGATACAATCTCAGTTAGTATAAATCCTGATAATTCAGTAACAGTCATTGATAACGGACGTGGTATCCCGGTAGGGCTGAACCACAAAGCCGGGCTTCCGGCGGTTGAAGTCGTATTTACGATCCTGCATGCGGGCGGCAAGTTCGGCGGCGGGGGATACAAGGTTTCAGGAGGCTTACATGGTGTAGGTGCTTCTGTTGTTAATGCGCTTTCCCAGTGGCTGGAAGTTGAGATTTACAACGAGGGAAAAATCTATATGCAGCGCTACGAGCGTGGCAAGGTTGTTTTGAAATTAAACGTGATCGGAGAATGTGAGCCTGACAAAACTGGGACAAAAGTCACATTCCTGCCAGATGATGAAATATTTGAAGAAACAATTTTTGATTATGATGTTCTGAAACAGCGCTTTCGTGAGATGGCATTCCTGACAAGGGGCCTTAAGATCATGATCCGGGACGAACGCGAGGAGGAGCCAAGGGAAAGGACCTTCCACTACGAGGGCGGAATCAAGGAATTTGTTGCCTATCTGAACAAGAGCAAGACGCCGCTCTATGAGCAGATTATTTACTGTGAAGGCATGAAAGACGGCGTGGCTGTCGAGGTTGCCATGCAGCACAATGATTCCTACAGCGATAATACTTATGGATTTGTAAATAATATTACGACTCCTGAAGGCGGAACACATATAGTCGGTTTCAGAAACGCCCTGACAAAGACGTTTAATGACTATGCAAGAAAAAATAAACTGCTCAAGGACAGTGAGCCAAACCTTTCCGGTGAAGATATCAGGGAGGGGCTGACTGCGATCATCAGTGTGAAGATCGAGGACCCACAGTTCGAGGGACAGACAAAGCAGAAACTTGGAAACAGCGAAGCAAGAGGGGCAGTAGACAGTATCGTCAGCAGCCAGCTTGAGATTTTTCTGGAGCAGAACCCGAACGTTGCAAAGATGACGGTAGAGAAGTCTGTCATGGCGCAGCGTGCAAGAGAAGCGGCAAGAAAAGCAAGGGACCTGACAAGAAGAAAGTCTGCACTGGAAGGAATGTCACTTCCGGGCAAGCTCGCAGACTGTTCTGACAAGGACCCGAAAAACTGTGAAATCTATATCGTTGAGGGAGATTCCGCAGGCGGTTCAGCTAAGACAGCCAGAGACCGTGCGACACAGGCAATCCTTCCTCTTCGTGGTAAGATTCTGAATGTCGAGAAGGCAAGACTGGACAGAATCTATGGGAATGCAGAGATAAAAGCTATGATCACTGCATTCGGAACAGGGATTCATGATGATTTCGATATCTCCAAACTGAGATACCATAAGATTATCATCATGACTGATGCCGACGTTGACGGGGCTCATATCAGTACACTATTATTAACATTTTTATACCGGTTTATGCCTGACCTGATCAAAGACGGCTATGTTTATCTGGCACAGCCGCCGCTGTACAAACTGGAGAAGAACAAGAAGGCATGGTATGCATACAGTGATGAAGAACTGGCCCAGATCCTGACAGAAGTCGGAAGAGACGGAAATAACAAGATCCAGCGTTATAAAGGTCTTGGAGAGATGGATGCGGAACAGCTGTGGGATACCACCATGGATCCGGAGCACCGGGTTCTCCTGCGGGTTGTCATGGATGAAGAGACATCTTCTGAGCTGGATCTGACCTTTACAACCCTGATGGGAGACAAGGTAGAGCCGAGACGTGAATTCATCGAAGAGAATGCAAAATATGTGAAAAACCTTGATATATAATAATTTCGTGGTTTTTGAACAGTTACACAATTTCACGAAACAGGAAAGGATATAAAAATGGAAGATAATATTTTTGATAAAGTCCATGAAGTAGACCTGAAAAAGACCATGGAAACTTCCTACATTGATTACGCCATGAGCGTTATTGCATCCAGAGCGCTTCCGGATGTCAGGGACGGTTTAAAGCCGGTGCAGAGAAGAATCCTCTACTCTATGATCGAACTGAACAACGGACCCGATAAGCCGCACCGTAAGTGTGCCCGTATCGTCGGTGATACAATGGGTAAATACCACCCTCACGGAGACAGTTCTATCTACGGGGCACTCGTTAATCTGGCACAGGAATGGTCCACCAGATACCCTCTGGTAGACGGTCATGGAAACTTCGGTTCCGTCGATGGGGACGGTGCGGCAGCCATGCGATATACAGAGGCGCGTTTAAGCAAGATATCCATGGAGATGACGGCAGACATCAACAAGGATACCGTTGATTTTGCGCCCAACTTTGATGAGACAGAGAAAGAACCGGTGGTACTCCCATCCAGATTCCCGAATCTGCTTGTAAACGGGACGTCCGGTATTGCCGTAGGTATGGCTACAAATATTCCGCCGCACAATCTGCGGGAAGTCATCAACGCAGTCGTGAAGATCATTGATGACCAGATCGAAGAGAACGGGGAGACAACAATTGAGGAAATATTAAAGGTAGTCAAAGGACCCGATTTCCCAACAGGCGCGGAGATACTCGGAACAAGAGGGATTGAAGAAGCATACCGCACGGGACGGGGCAAGATCAGAGTACGTGCAATCACTAATATAGAACCCATGGCTAACGGTAAGAACCGTATCATTGTAACGGAACTTCCATACATGGTAAATAAAGCAAGGCTGATCGAGAAGATCGCAGAGCTTGTAAGAGACAAGAAAATCGACGGTATCACGGACCTCGCAGACCAGTCCAGCCGTGAAGGCATGAGGATTTGTATTGAGCTGCGCCGTGACGTGAATCCGAATGTCATCTTAAACCAGCTGTATAAACACACACAGCTTCAGGATACATTTGGCGTTATCATGCTTGCACTCGTGAATAACGAGCCGAGAGTCATGAACATTCTGGATATGCTGACATACTACCTGAAGCATCAGGAAGAGGTCGTAACCAGAAGGACAAAGTATGAGCTGAATAAGGCAGAGGAACGCGCCCATATCTTACAGGGATTACTGATTGCCCTTGATAATATCGATGAGGTTATTAAGATTATCCGCGGTTCCAAGAATGTACAGGTTGCCAAAGAAGAATTGATGGCAAGGTTCGATCTGTCAGAGGTTCAGTCCCAGGCGATCGTGGACATGCGTCTGCGTGCACTGACAGGTCTGGAGAGAGAGAAGCTGGAGAGCGAATACGCAGAACTGATGAAAAGGATCGAAGAATTAAAGGCGATCCTCGCAGACAGGAAGATTCTCCTCGGCGTCATCAGGGAAGAAATCCTGATAATCTCTGATAAGTACGGTGACGACAGAAGAACCTCTATTGGATTCGATGAGTTTGATATTTCCATGGAAGACTTAATACCTCGGGAAAATGTCGTGGTAACGAAGACAAAGCTCGGATATATCAAACGTATGACGGTAGATACATTCAAGAGCCAGAACAGGGGCGGTAAGGGAATCAAGGGTATGCAGACTCTGGATGACGATTACATCGAGGAGCTGTTTATTACATCGACCCACCACTATATTATGTTCTTTACAAATACAGGCCGGGTATACCGTCTGAAAGCATATGAGATTCCTGAGGCAAGCAGAACGGCCAGAGGAACAGCCATTATCAATCTGCTCCAGCTGATGCCGGATGAAAAGATTACGGCAATGATTCCGATACAGGAATATGAGGACGGCAAATATCTGTTCATGGCAACGGAAAAGGGTCTTGTTAAGAAGACTCCGATCAAGGACTATGCTAACGTCAGAAAGACAGGACTTGCAGCGATTACGCTGCGTGAAGACGATAAACTGATTGAAGTAAAGATTACCGATAATCAGGAAGATGTAATTCTTGTCACAAAGTATGGACAGTGCATCCGGTTCAACGAACAGGACGTAAGGGCAACAGGAAGAACATCCATGGGTGTGCGCGGAATGAATTTAAGCGACCGTGATGAAGTGATCGCAATGCAGATCAGTATTCAGGGCAGCGATCTTCTGATCGTATCTGAAAAAGGTATGGGTAAACGTACTAATATGGATGAGTTTACGGTACAGAACAGAGGCGGTAAGGGTGTGAAATGCTATAAGATCACCGAAAAGACCGGCAATGTAGTTGGAATGAAGGCTGTAGATGAAGATAATGAAATTATGATTATCAATACAGAAGGTATCATTATAAGAATGAAATGCTCTGATATATCAGTACTTGGACGTGTAACCTCCGGTGTGAAACTGATCAACCTGCCGGATAACGAAAAAGTTGCAAGTGTTGCGAAGGTTAGGAAGGCTTCAGCGGAAATCGATGGAGAAGAAGTTGAAATATCAGAGGATGAAGAAGAGTGATGAGTCATCTACAGACTAAAGTTACAGAGCACAGTCTATAAAATTAAGTAACGAAAAAAAGACGTTTTAGATTTGAAACTGCATTAAATCAGCAGTAAAAACATATCTAAAGCGTCTTTTTTATTTCATTTATATTCATTACATATTCTGAATACCAGCAATTTAAGGAGACAGGCTGACAGTCAGCGTATTTCCTGCGTTATCCGGAATCGTTACGGTAACTTCTGCATCTGGTACAGGAAAGACAAGCAACCCGCTTTGTGGGTCATAAGATTCAGGAGTTAACCCAGTGATTCCTTCATAATCTATCCCGGAATAGGTCTCCCGGACTGTCAGGTAAAACTTCCCGCTTCGCCTGTCAGAAGCAATCAGTACAGGAGGTTCGGTATCAAATGGGGTCAGGTCATAGCTTCTTGTATATGTCTGTCCATTCACACTCCTCACGGTAATATCCAGCGTACCATTCTCACCAGCCACTGCCCTGTATTCTCTGTACCCGGCCTTTTCAAGGTCTGCAGGAGACCCGTTCAGCTCGGCACTGACGCTGCTCACAGGAAGAAGTGAATGAATCGATAGTGAATACTCTGCGCCCCCTTCTCCCGAACCGGTCCACTCTGCTTTGACAGAAGGTTTTACAAATAAAAGGGGCAGAAGAACGAGTATTGCCAGCATAGAATAAATAAGGTATCTGACCCTGTATATTCCCGGTTTCGTGTAATTCATCCACGTTTCCAATACATCTACCGGAACATCACTAGGTGCAATGCCGCATACTGCAAGTGCATTGGTAAGAATCCGGTTGGCCGTAAACGCATCCAGGGCAGCCTCTTTGTGTGAAATCGGGATGTTCCTTGATGAAGTTTTCTGTACAGTTTTGCAGAATTCGGCACAGATATTACACCGGATCTGGTCCAGCCATGATAAGAGATACTTCGGTGAGCTTAAGGAATGAATATCCATAAAAGCGGAAGTATACAGCCGAAGCAGGAGATCCAGAGCCAGATCTTTATCCTGCGTATCCTGGCAGATCACCTGATACTGCGTATAATAAGTTGCTGTGTAAATCTCGGCAAAAGCATTGCCGTCCCCTGCCCGGGCCTTTTCAAGGATCCCGGCAAGGTATTCATAATCCAGTTTTGCCATAATAAAAGATTACCTCCCGGTCTCTGAGGTTTCATAAATCCGTTTGTTAGCAAGCGCAATTAATTCTGTAATATTTGTGAGGTGCTCCTGACTGTTCAGTGCACAGCCTGCCCTGTATTCAATCGGGATCGCATCGGCACGTTTGTTGCGGAATGCCACGCGGTCCTTTACTTTCTTAAGAAATGAATTCAGTTTATCCTGCGTACAGTCTTCAAAAATAGCGAGGAACTTATTGCCCCCGTTTCTTCCTACAAAACAAAGTGACAGGGAGCATGAAAAAAGAATGTCTGAAAACTCCTTGATCGTCCTGTTGCCGATTGCGTGGCTGTATGAATTATTAATATCAGGAAGATTTGTAATATCAATCATAATACAGCCGATATCGGACGGCAGCTTTGAATCTACATACTTTTCAATCAGAATGTCACAGCTGAAGCGGTTCGGAATACCGGAAAGAGGGTCTGAATAGGCCACACCGTACAGACTGTGGTAGTTTGATTTCATAGAGGAAATCAGCCTTAAGTCTACCAGAATAAAGATGAAGCTGATAATCAGGACCAGCCAGATCATGATAAACAAGGTAGTAGCCTCAACGGATGAAAACACATATTGCTTGACACCGGGTTTTAACAGCAGAAATATACTGATAAGACTCATGATGACCAAGACAGATAGCTGTATGACTTTAAAAATACTGAACCGTTTCATACAAATGCTCCTTATCTGAAATTATTATATAGGGCTAACAGTTATATGCTGTTCCTATAAATAGTAATATTATAACATATAAATCCCTATATTTGTCAGCTTGTATTCATTTTATAAATAAACTATAATAAAAGAAATGTTACCGTTTACAAACAGGACAGGAGATGGTGTCATGGAGATAGATGCAATCAAGAAAAAGGTTCTGGAGGATGTAGATCCCAGAATAAAAGAGATAAAGAGAAAAGAAGAACGCAAGACAAGACTGGTTACGACAGTGCAGTTTCTGGCGCTGATTATTATCATGCTTGTTGTCTTTTATATATTAATGGGAATCTCAACAGTTGACGGAGATTCGATGTACCCGACACTGCATGATCAGGATAAAGTCGTATATATGCGCAGTGTGCCGGAGTACAAGGTTGGAGATATCGTGGTTGTGAACCGTCCGGGCGGAGAAGAATATGTGAAGAGGATTGTTGCAGTTGCCGGGGATACCGTGAATATACAGGCAGGAAAACTATATGTGAACGGGAAAGAAGCAGAGTTCGAGGAAGCTTTAGGTGAAACTGACTGGATGTCGGCAGATATACAGTTCCCGGTACAGGTTGGGGCTTCTGAAGTATTTGTAGTGGGAGATAACCGGGAGATATCAGAAGATTCAAGAAGTTTCGGGCCTGTGAGTATGAATGATATCGCAGGAAGAATTCTATATTATATTGGAAAAATATAAAACAAATTTAAATACAAAATATGTTTTGATTGCGCTCATATTTTTGCATTTACGTAAAGTACAGATTTGTTATTGACTCACCAAAGAGTAAAAGATATAATGTATAAAACTGGTAATTTAACAAGAACCGGTAACAATCATTGAGAAGGGCGGCATAAAAGTTCTGGCAAAACTCCTGCAGGACGGCCGTACCGCTGGAAATAGCGTAGTTTATTTCTGGATAGGACTTCTTAGTATTTTTAAGGGAGAAAGGCATATGACTAAGATGGCAAAAGATCTGGAAGACAACGCATTACATGTAAAGATGTTCGGTAATTTTTCGATTACGTACAAAGGAAATTCTCTGCTCGGCAAGAAAGTAAGTGAGACACAATTTGCCTACCTCATGCAGATTCTTCTACATAACCGCAAAGAAGGGGTGCCAAGGGAACAGCTGGAGGAAATGCTTTTTGGGGACAGGGACATCAAGAATATTCACCACACGATGCAGAGTGTAATTTATAATGCTAAGAATAAGTTAAAGAACGCAGGTCTTCCCGAGGTAAATTATATTTATCTTGAAAAAGGGACATTCTACTGGACAAAAGAAATTCCTGTGATAGAAGATGCGTCAGAGTTTGACCGTTTATATCAGGAGGCCTTGAATGAGGAAGATATTGACTGCAGGCTTCAGCTTTTACTTGATGCATGCCACTGTTACACGGGTGAATTTCTGATCATGTATGCGGGGGTACTCTGGGCTGCATCCGAGGCCAGAAGATACCGTGCCCAGTTCTGTACCTGCGTAGAGGAGGCTGCCGGGATACTGAAGGAAAAGGAAGATTACCTTCAGCTCCAGGAACTGGGAGTCTATGCGACAGCGATTTCACCATTCTCAGACTGGGAAAGTATTACGATGGATGCCCTGATCAGTATGGGATGTTATGAAGAAGCAAGTGACCTGTATGCAGAGACGGTAGAGAGATATTTCAAGGAGCGGGGAATCCGCCCTTCACAGAAGCTTATGAGTTCTCTCGACAGGCTGGGGGACCAGATGCTGCACCCGTATGATCTGCTGGATAATATCCAGAAAGAACTGATCGAAGACAAGGATGAAATCCGGGGAGGATATATGTGTTCTTATCCGGTATTTCAGGGAATCTACCGGATGGTGAACCGCATGGCAGAGAGAAGCGGACAGTCGATCTATCTGATGCTTTGTACGATCGTGGACAGCAAGGGTAACCGGATGAAGAGTGGAGAGCAGTTAGAACAGCTGGCGGGCAGACTGGGAGACGCTATCTGCAAGTCCATACGCAGGGGCGATGCTGTGAACCGCTACGGGAGAGGGCAATATCTGGTACTTCTCGTAAATACAACTCTCGAGAGCTGCGCAATCGTCCAGAAACGTATTAACTACAATTTCCTCGTAGGCAGGCAGAGAACTGGCGTGCAGTACTATGTTAACAGCGTTGTCTTTGAGAAGGAAGCAGACGTAAAGTAAATATATGAATACAAATTTCCACTTCTGTTTAAATACAGTTGTGGAAATTTTTTTAATAATATAGTCAATAAATAAACCTGATAATACCGCTTAAACAACATTTTTTTGATTGCTCCTTTGACTATGAGTCTGTTAAGATGTTATTATATTGAGGATACGTATATATTTGGGTGAAATGTTAATTTCAATTTCAGATTGTAGTTGCAGTGTGACAGACAATTAAGGAGAGGATGTATCTTATGAAGTTAAAAAAAGTAGTACTTATATTAGGAATTAGTATCTGCATCGTAGCAGGCCAGATACAGACGACTTTCGGTTTAGAGCAGGATAATGCAGTTGAACAGCATGGGGCGGAACATACTGACGGGCAGTCAGATGAGGAAAAAGATAAAGATAAAGACAAGGATAAAGATAAGAAAGACGAAAATCAGGAGACTGAAACAGAGAATACTGACCAGACAAATCCGGAAGATGAAAGTATGGGAGAAAAGCCTGGCGACGGAAAGCCTGATGGAGAGCAGGGCGGAACGGAAAAGCCCGATGATGGCAAGACAGACGAAGAACAGGGCGGAACAGAAAAACCTGATGATGGTAAGACAGACGAAGAACAGGGCGGAACGGAAAAACCTGATGATGGTAAGACAGATGGAGAGCAGGGCGGAACAGAAAAGCCTGATGATGGTAAGACGGACGAAGACAAGGGAGAATCTGAAAAGCCTGATGATGGAAAGCCTGACGGAGAGCAGGATGGAACGGAAAAGCCTGATGACGGAAATACAGATGGAAGTCAGGATGAAGTTGAGAAGCCTGATGATGGAAACACGGACGGTGATCAGAACGAAGCTGAGAAACCTGATGATGGGAATACTGATAATGGTGTAACAGACGACGTACAGCCTGATGACGGCGGTTCAAACGAACCGGTCCAGACACCCCCTTCAGATAACGGCGGGGCTTCTGATGATTCCTATTATGAAACAGCAGGCGGCGGTACATATGAAGAGAGTACGGTAAACAGCTATTCAGCTTCTATCCGTTTCTTAGATGACAGCGAGAAGATTAAGTATAACGTATCAGTTCCAATTGAAGGACTCCCGTCCTTTATTACACAGGAAATGATCGTAGCAGCATTGAAGTGTCAGGATGAAACAGGGTATCCGGCATCTGTAACAATTGCACAGATCATCCAGGAGTCAGGTTTCGGACAGTACGGACCGGGCGGAGAAGACGGAAAAGGGTTATCTTATCTGGCATACCAGTACAACAACCTTTTCGGAATCAAAGGAACAGGACCGGCAGGAAGTGTCGATATGATCACAGGGGAACAGTCAAAGGACGGATCCCTCTACACGATCGTATCCGGTTTCCGGGTATATGATACTTACACGGAATGTATTGAGGACCGCACCGATCTTTTGAAGGAAGTCTATTTGGACCTTACCTTAGGTGTGACTGATGCAAACACATTTGCAATGAAGATAGGAAGCCGCTGGGCAACCAGCCTGACATACGGACAGTCACTGATCAGACAGATGGAGCAGTATGACTTGTACAGACTTGATAACATGACACTGGGCGAGTTCAGCAATATGCTCGGAACATTTGTAAACCCGTGTCCGGGAGCACTCTTATCAAGTGACTTTGGTTCAAGAGAGGAACCTATTGCAGGAGCAGGAACCTATCATAAAGGCATCGATCTTGGAACAGGAACGTATAACATACCGACTTATGCAGCAGCATCCGGAACCGTCACATTTGCCGGAGAAGCAGGAACGGCCGGCAACATGGTTATCATTGACCACGGAAACGGACTCGTAACTAAATACATGCATCATGAAAAAGTATTCGTAGAAGAAGGACAGAAAGTAGAGAAGGGTCAGCAGATCGGATTATCCGGTACAACGGGACAGTCCACAGGCAACCACCTCCACTTCCAGGTGGAAGAGCACGGAACCGCAGTTGACCCGCTTCAGTATTTCACGGAGAAACAGCAGGACAGCTTCTTTAAATAACAGGGTTAAGAATGGCATATAGGGGAACAGTTCTGTAAGGATGAATAGCCATCACCATACAAGCTGTTCCTTTAAAAACCACCTGTCCATTCTGAAATTAATAAAAAACAATAAAAAACTTGTAAAAAACCCCTTTTTGTAAATTCTTTTGATTGTTTCTTTGTTTCTGAAACTGTTAAAGTGTGTTTATGATATAGATAGTATAGAAACTAAAGGCATGAAAAGGAGCATGATATACATTGAAGAAGAGTCAAAGTTATATAGGGGCCCGCAACGGAATTGTATTTTGTGTGGATGATTATAAAGAAGGTAAAACATCGGGACGTTTGTATCATGCATACAAGAGAGATGCGGAAGTCTTAAATAGTCTGGAAGAAATGATATTTTATATGGAAGACTTCTTTAATAGTATCAGCTTCCCTTTTCCGGGGACAGAAGACAGAACATTTCGTGCAGTTAAAAAGAATGAAAATAAGAAGGAGAGGATGATAAAAGTTATGAAAGATGAAGAACTATTGGAACAGCACGGCGATAAAGGAACTTTTATTATCCGGGTGCAGCAGCGTCAGCACAGCAGCTGGCAGGGACTGGTAACATGGGTGGACGAAGATAAGACAGTTCCCTTCAGATCAGCGTTAGAGCTGATCAAGCTGATAGACGGAGCGTTAGGTGAATAGGTTAAATTTGTAACCCCTAAATAGAATGAGAAAAACGTGTATTTGAGAAGTGGAGGAGTATACATTATGAAATTATTGAAAAGATGGCTCGCGTTTTTCGTGGTAGTGGTACTGGTTATCAGTGTAGCATTCAACAGCCGCGGCCCGCTTAGAGCTAGTCATATAGGAGAAGAAAATACAACAACGAACAATACCGGGGAACTGGACGGCCAGACAGCAGAAGATACCCAGCAGGCCGAAGGTGATACCGGAGAGAATACAGAACAAGGTGAACCTGCACCGGATGCATCCACCGCAGAGCAGCCAGAGGTTCAGGAAGAGACACCGGCTGAACCAGAAGCTCCTCATCAGGACGAGATGGAATTAAGTCAGGTAATGATAGGTGAGAATGGCGAAGCAGTTTGCAAAGTAACAGCTAACATTCAAGAAGGAACATTTGAAGCCAACACAGCTGACGTAACGATGGAAGTCACATACGCGGCAGCCGATACAACAGAGCAGATCAAAACGCTCATGAGCAAAGCAGTAGCAGAAGGAAACGTTCTTGGAAATTACTTCTTATATAATGTAATCTTTAAAGTAAACGGCGAACAGGTTGAACCGGGAAAAGAAATCAAGATCACATTTGAACAGAACAACTTCCAGATAAAAGATACAAAGAAAGCAACAACCTTCTATTACAATGAAGCAAACTCAATTGCGGGAAATGCAGAAGCAGAAATCGTAAAGATTACTCAGAAGTCAGATAAGATCGAAGAGTTACAGAACGCTGGAGAAAGCATAGACAACATCGATGATTATGATCTTTCAGAAATCAGTTTAAAAGAAGATGGTCTGGCAGACAAGATCATGATGGAAGGCAGACGCTCTACAATCTACGGATGTTATGTAGAAGATCAGAAACCTCAGGAAGAAGCAGTAGATCAGAATCAGGAAAATAAAGAAGAGAAAACTAATAAACCTGAGTCACTTAAATATGAAGATGACGAAGTAGCAATAACAGTAACAGCAGAAAAAGAAGGAATCATTCCTGCAGGCTCAACACTTCAGGTTGTACCGATCAAGAAAGACGAGAAAGACACAAAAGATCAGTATAAAGAAGTAGAAGAAAAACTTCAGGAGAAAGCAGAAAAAGAAGAATACGATATCGCTGGATTCCTTGCTTATGATATCAGCTTTGTAGATGCAGACGGCAACAAGGTAGAACCAAATGGTGAAGTCAAAGTTGTCATGGATTACAAAGAAGCAGTCCTGCCGGAAGAGGTAGACGAAGAGAAGGCTAAGGACGCAGATGTAACAGTACTTCATTTGGAAGAAGATAAAAAGGGTGAAGTCAAAGATGTTGTTGACATGGGACAGAACGAAAAGATCGAGAACGTGGAAACAACAGAAAACAAAGAAGTACAGAAAACAGAGTTTAAGACAGAAAGTTTTTCTGTATTTACAATTACATGGACAAATAAAAATGGAAACACTCCTTATACGATAAAATTCAATTATGTAGATGAATTGGGTAATTCTATATCAGGGAATTCAGGAACAGGAGATCCTATAAAAGGTAACAAAACGATAGATTTAACTTCATCCGATTATCTGATAGAGATTGCAGGATACACCAACTCTCGTATAACAGTAGATAAATATGATAATACAATAAAAGTATCAAAGATATATCGTTCTAATAGTAATATGTATTATAACGATAGTACGTATTGGAGTGGAAGTGGTGGTGCTATATATAACGTATATTTTGTTTATTCTAAGAATGAAACCCCTGGAGGCGGAGAAACAGATGGGGAGGCAACATTAGATGCGCCAAACCATAATAAGGTTATTAAGTATAATGAAGGTGAAAAAGACTATACGTTAACTCTTGATGTTACCGGAGAAAAGGGTGAAACAGTTGGAGCAGATGTTTTATTTGTTCTGGATCGTTCAGCCAGCATGACAAATAATGGGAGCAAGAGATTAGAAAATCTACAGACAGCAGTTACAACAGCAGCAAATAAACTTTTAACAAAGGATTCAAATAATAGAGTTGCAGCTGTATGGTTTAGTTATGCTGACACGGAAACAACAGTGTGGGACACAGGGTGGATTGATTATAGTGGAAAAAGTGGCTTTATAAATAAAATTGAGTCTGTAACAGCTAATGGTGGAACTAATTGGCAATTGGCTATGAGAAAAGCTAATGAAAAGATGGGGACTCGCCCAATAAATAGCAATAACAAAAAATATGTAATATTTATTTCTGATGGTCAGCCAACAGAGAGTTATCAAGCCACTACAGGTTATAATAAATATAGTACGGAAGGCGATGGAACAACTTATAATACAAGTTATTTTAATATGGCTGTAAAAGAAGTACAGGAAGTTGGTTCTCAAAATAACCTCAAAAATTCTACATTTTATTCAGTGTATATGGATAATAGTAGTTTTAATACAGGAGGGAATCAATATACTACTGTCGGAGAGCGAATGACAACTTTTGCAAATCAAATTAGAGGATATGGAGGAATTCAGGCTTCTGGTGAAGATGCAACACAGAGTATAGACAATACGTTGCAGAAGATTACACAAAATATTCTTACCCCGGCATATAAAAATGTTACCATTGAAGATACCCTTACTGAATACGTTGATTTTACTGATAACCCAAACTTTACTGTTACTTCAAAAAAAGATACAAAAATAACAGAACTTACAGAAAATAAAGACTATACCATTGAAGTAAAAGACAAGAAAGTTATTGTTACTCTTTTAAATGGCAAGGAGTTAGATGAAGGAGTAACATATAGTTTAAGTTTTAATGTGAAGCCAACACAGAATGCGTACGATTACTATATAACAAATGGAAAATACCCACATATAGGTGATAAGAACACAGATGCAAAAGGAAATGAAACAAGTTCTGAAAAGGAAGGTTTCTACTCTAACGATAAGGCTGTCGTAAAATATCAAGTTAATGCTGGTACATTAACAGAAGCAGAATATGCAAAGCCAGTTGTACAGATTGATACAGGTTCAATTGATATTCCGGAAGAACCTAATCCAATTGATGGCAGTATAACTAAAACAATGGGGGCAGTCACAGAAGATGGTAAATATCCGATTACACTTGATGTAAAAACAAGATTAGAGGAAACTTCTGAAAATGCAAAAGTTGATGTTGTTTTAGTTATTGATACATCAGCCAGCATGACAAATAATGGTTCTCAAAGGTTAGCTCATACACAGACAGCAGCAAAAGCATTTGTAAAAAATCTGGTTGGAGAAGAAGGAAGTGTTAGCCAGTATAATCGAGTGGGAATTGTAACATTTAGCGGTAGTGCTCAGATTAAAAAAACATTTACAGGTGATGTCAGTGAGCTATTAAGTGCTATTGATAGCATAAGTGCATCTGGAGGTACAAATACAGAATCAGGATTTAAAAAAGCGGAAGAACTGGCAAAGCAATCAGACAGATCAAATAAATATGTAATATTTTTGACTGATGGTGTTCCAACATATAGCAATAGTAGTAGTTCAGGTGGAAGTACTACTACAGTAGGTGAATATCAAGATGCAGTTACAGCAGCTAATTCTTTGAAAAAATCTGTATCAGGCATATATACAATTGGATTGCTTAATGGTATGAAAGAAAATACTAAAGATATAGATGTTGCCAGAAGACTGTTAGCAAGTAACAATGCTGAACATCAGCATAAAGGTTATACTGATTGTTATTATCCTAGTTCGACTGACAGGAGTAAAGTAATTAGTGGTACTGATAGTGGAACTGTTAGCTGGAATACCAACAAAGCATATACTTATTCAGAAGGATATTTTGAAATATTATCAAATGATGATGCAGAGGATAAATTAAGTTCTATATGGACTGAATTAGCAACAATTATCATTAACAAGACAGCGGGATCTACAGGTGATGGGTGGATCGTTACTGATCAGATGGCTGATTATACCAGTTTTTATAAACTCGATGGTGCAGATATGAATGGCCATAAATTAACACTATCTGGAGACGGGTTGTCATTGACAACTGTTATTGATAGGAAGCAAATAACAGTAGCAGAGTATAATAAGAATAATAAAACATTAACATGGTATTTGAACGCTTCACTGGCGGAACAGTCAATTAAATATTTAGGTGGTGTTGATTATTCCTATAAATTAACATATTATGTTTCTTTTGAAGATAGTGGCAAAACCGAGTTTAGAAAAACAAATAATACTACCTATGTAACAAAGAAGGAGGACAATAAAAAATTATATCCTCCAACAATGCCATTTTTTGTAAATGTAACAGGTACAAAAATTGATGATACTACAAAGAATTCTTTAACTGGTGCAAAATTTTCTGTATATAGAAATGCAGATAAGACAGGACTTATAGAAGAGGATATAACTTCCGATGAGAATGGTCACTTTGCATTTCAGGTAGGACAGAGTGATTTAGTAAAACAAAACAGCAATATACCTGAATCATATACAATGAAAGTATATCTATTAGAAACGGAAGCACCGGATGGATACGTAGGTGACAATAATTTAAGAGAAATTACAATTAATGTTACAAATGTAAGATATAGTGAAGAAGGAGTGCCAAGTGGTACAGCATCTATATCCTATACTTCAAATCAGGATGACTTATTGGAAATTAACAAAAATGAAATGAAGCTTATCTATTCAAATAAGTCAAGACCAGATTGGGGTATTGTAAAGAAAAGTACAAGTGGAGGAGATTTATATTTATCTGGAGCTGAGTTTGCATTATACAAAGTGAATGAAGAAACGGGTGTAACTGAATTAACCTCCTCATACACAGGTATATCGAATGAAAAAGGCTTGATTTTAACCTGGGTTGAAACAAAGACTAATAATCAAGTATCTGGAAAGTTTATTCCGGCTGGAACCTATTTAATGAAAGAAACAAAAGCACCAACTGGATATACGCTGAGTAATGAAGAATGGAAAATTGAATTATCTGCAACAAATATTAAAATTACATCAATAGATAAAGATGTAGAAATGCTTTCAAAAGAAGAAATGGGGCGGATAGAAGGATTAGATAAAAATGGATCATATTTTATCTATAGAAATACACCGCTATATGATCTTCCTTCAACCGGAGGCTCAGGAATCTTCTGGTATACCGTCGGTGGAACGCTGCTAATGTGCTTAGCAGGACTGCTGACTCTATATAAAAACAAACGCAAGAGGGGGGTTGGATTATCGAAATAATTCATAATTTAACAAGAACTCTTGTCTCGTCTGGCAGCACATGAAAGAGCTGCCAGCACAGAAAAGAAAGTAACTCAACAAAATAAAAAGAAAAAGGAGAAAAAAGTATGAGTAAAATTAAGAAAGTCCTGGCAGTGTTTTTGACATTGGCTATGGTATTAGGAATGGGTGTAACGACATTTGCAACAGATAACACATCTACCGAAAAAGCAAGAATACAGGGGATAACAGCTGAGGATGGTATTACAGTAACAGCATATCAGATTATCAAATATAATGATAAAGGATATTACGAAGAAGTCCTTAAAAATTCTATAACTAAAGATGGTGACAATCTTAAACCATCTGCAGATGATGTGCAAAAATTAGCAGAAAAAACATCAGAATTAACAAACAAGGTAGAAATTACAGAAAAAGATGGTGATGATTATGTTACATCAGCATTAACAGCAGGTACATGGATGATTATCGTAACTGGATCATCAGACTATTTATACAATCCAGCAGTTATAAGTGTAAATCAGGGACCAAATGGATTAGTATATGGTGAATTAAATCTTGTAACAGATACTTGGGGAACTGACGCATATGTTAAAAAGGGCGAGCCAACAATCATAAAAGAAGCTTTTAATGCAGACAAAGTAGAAGGTGTACAGTACGGAGATATCATCCAGTTTAGAATAACAGCAGATGTTCCTAGTTATACAGCTTCAAGAGAAAATATTAAATATGTAATTTCAGATACATTAGATGGACTTAGCTTAGTAGTTGATAAAGATCATCCAGTAGTTGCTACATTGGCAGGGGCAGATGATGCTACATTAACTGAAGCTGTTAATAATGCTGTTTTAAATGGCAAAGGATCATTTGCAGTTGATTTATCAAATCAGGATGACTTTTTGAAAGCAAATGGAACAAAGAAGATTGTTATTACTTATTTTGCAAAAGTTACAACAGATGCTAAAATTACGGTTGATGAAGCAAACAATACAGCTACGTTAGATTATTCAACAAATGATAAAGTTCAGTCAAAGAGTGATGAAACATATCATTATACATTTGGTATTGATACAACATTTAGTGGTACTGAATCAGAACAGACAAACGAATTTATTAAAATTGATAAAGATGGTAAAATTGATGTAGTAGATGGTGAAGTTGTAATTACTGGTGGTGTTGCACTTGAAGGCGCTGTATTCCAGTTGCACATTGGCGCAGCAGATGGACCTTTATTTGTAGCTGCAAATGGTAAAAACGAATTTACTACAGATAAAGATGGTCGTCTTGAAATCAATGGTCTTGACAGCGATATTGAATATTATCTGATTGAGACAAAGGCACCAACTGGATATACACTTAATGAAACACCTGTTAAGGTAAAAATTGATGCTACTTATGACAATGAAGGAATTCTTAAATCTTATATTGTAAATATTGGTGATAATCAAACACAGTACAATTATAATGCTGATACTAAAATAACAACAGTTGGTGATCCACAGAATCCTGCAAATCCTTATGGATTTAAGAATACTAAACTTTCCGCTCTTCCATCAACAGGTGGTATCGGTACAACTATCTTCACAATTGGCGGCTGCCTGATCATGATAATTGCAGCAGCACTGTTTTTTGCATCACGCCGCAAAAATAACAAATAATTAATTTTGTTGCAGGGCGGGGGAGTCGCCCGCCCTGCATTTTATATACAGCATTAAGGAGAGCTCATATGAAGAAAAAGTATCATAACATTATAATAGTAGCCATCTTTGTCATAGGGTTGTCCTTGCTGCTGTATCCGACTATAGCGAATCAATGGAATTCATACAGGCAGTCAAAATTAATCAGCAGCTATGATGAAAAGGTTTCTAAAATGGAGGCGGCCGGACAGATTGATTATGAGAAGGAGTGGAAAAAGGCAGATGCTTACAATAAAGCGCTTGTTCCGATGATACTTCCGGATTCTTTTGCAATAGCAGATGCCCAGTCCGAAGAGGATGCCGCTTATGAGGCTTGTCTGAATATTACGGATGATGGTATAATGGGACTGGTAGAAATACCGAAAATTGATGTAAAACTTCCAATATACCATACCACATCAGAAGAGGTTCTAAGAAATGCAGCCGGACACTTGGAGGGAAGTTCCCTTCCGATAGGCGGAGAGAATACGCATAGTGTTATATCAGCCCACAGAGGACTGCCGAGTGCGACATTGTTTACAGACCTGGATAAATTGAAAAAGGGCGATCATTTTATGGTTCATGTACTGGATGATACTCTTTGCTATGAGGTTGATAAGATCAGTGTTGTGAAGCCGGAAGATACTTCCGATTTGAACGTCGAAGACGGGGAAGACCTGATGACTCTTCTCACATGCACCCCATACGGTGTAAACACAGAAAGACTGTTAGTCCGTGGACACAGGGTTCCATATGAAGAGAAATATGCAGACGAGACCCAGTCGTCCATCAGTCTTGAGACAAATTATATTCTGTGGGTAATTGTAGGGCTTCTGATCACAGGGGTATTGATTGGAGTAATGTATGTAAGAGAGCGCAGGAAAAAAGATGAAACGTAAGATAACGACATTTTTATTTGGATTGCTGTTTCTGATTGGATTTGGAGTTCTTGTATATCCCACAATATCTAATCAATGGAATACTTACAGGCAGCAAAAGTTGATTTCGACCTATGACAAAGCAATCAGCCAGATGAAACCGGAGGATTTTGACGCGGCATGGGAAGCAGCCAGAAGTTTCAACAGCACATTTGACAGTAACAATATTTATGGTGATATATTTAATACAGACTCAAAACTTTCTGATATTAAAGATACGGAATACTGGAAAGTCCTGAACGTGGAAGGGAACGGGATTATGGGATATCTCTCCATCCCGAAGATTAACATAAAGCTTTCCATCTACCACGGGACGTCAGACGAGGTTTTACAGACCGGGGTCGGACACATGAACGGGACGAAGCTCCCGATTGGCGGGGAGAGCACACACAGTGTTTTGTCGGCACACAGGGGACTTCCGGCAGCTAAGTTGTTTACCGATATCGACCAGATGAAAAAGGGAGACAGATTTTATCTCCACATACTGGATGAAGACCTGGCATATGAAGTAGACCAGATACTTCCGATGGTTGATAAAGATGACCATGAAACACTCGATAAGGCACTACAGATCGAGGATGGTCAGGATTACGTCACATTATTTACTTGTACACCTTATGGGGTGAATACGCACCGCCTTTTAGTGCGGGGACACCGGGTACCTTATGAGGGAGAGCTGGTGAGTACCCCGGTAGACACCATGGTGCAGGCAATCCAGAATTATTATATGCTGTTCTTATTACTTGGTCTGGCAGTCACTGCATTAATAATAGTTCTTATGAAACATTTATTCAGGCCGCGCAGGAAGCTGGCCGAAGAAGACTTGGAGGAGGGTAAGAAGTGAAGATAAGAGAATTTATGAAAAAGAGTAAGGTATTCGTTCTCATTTGCGCTTTAGTTGTACCGATATTGTCACTGACAGATATCAATGCGGCAGATGCGATCGACATCACAAAGCAGTGTTCTTTGACACTGACAGTACCGTCGGATAGTGTATACCGGACAGATTCCAATGCACCGGATATTACGGCTAAGCTTTACCGAATCGCATCTGTATCAGAGTCCAGACATTTCACAATGCTTGACAACAGCTATGGAGTAGACATAGAGGCGCTTTCACAGGATGAAAATGCAGACTGGGAAGCAGCGGCTGCCACAGCGGCATCGAATACAGATGGAAAGACTCCGGCAAAGGAGGCCGTAATTGACCATACTACTGGAGAAGGAGTTGCTTCAGGACTTGAAACAGGAATGTATCTGGTTATGATGGATACTGTATCGAGTACCCAGTATGAATATAGTTTTACCCCATATTTAATCTCTCTTCCGAATAACCTCTACTATTCATCACAGAGGCCGGAAGATGACGAATGGTTATATGATGCAGAGAGTCTTGTCAAGATGGGTGCAGAACCAAGGCTGGGAAATCTGGAGATTATAAAGGACCTTACGGAATACAACAGTTCACTCGGACCTGCAACCTTCGTATTTACGATTGAAGGGGAAAAAGGTACAGACACATACAGCAATGTAGTATCCATGACTTTTACAGAGGCAGGACGGCAGTCAGTAATAGTCGAGAATATTCCGGCAGGCATGACAGTTACAGTTACAGAAGTGTACACAGGTTCAAGCTATGAATTAACAACAGCACAGAGCCAGATAGCTACAATCGTAGCAAATGGAGCAGATGCTACAATTGCCAGTGCAGCATTTGCAAATACTTACAATGATGGCAACAACGGCGGCTATGGAGTAGAGAACCAGTTCACATATGAAGACGGTGAATGGCAGTGGAACCAGAAGCCGGTCGAATAGACGGCGCAGTAAAGGAGGCTGGAAGCTATGAAAACAATGATGAAGAACAAAACAGTCTGGCTGACAGCAGTAGCTGTGATTTTGGCGGGGAGTATGACAATACACGGGGCCATGGCATATTTTACAGCGAATGCGTCGGCATCCGGCGGTCATGATATTTCTCTCGGGGAACAGACAGAGATAACAGAAGATTTTTCTGACTGGACGAAGCATATTGTGATTGGAAATACCGGAACAAATGATTGCTATGTACGTGTGAAGGCGTATTGCGGAAGTCAGTTTACTATTGACTATTCCCAGCCGGATGGCACTGCATGGAGCCAGGGCGAAGGCGAGTACTGGTATTACAGTGATATCGTACCGGCAGGAGGCAAAACTTCCGTACTTGATGCAAAGATTACAGTACCGGAAGAGTTTAAGGATAATTTTAATGTAGTAGTTATTCAGGAGTGTGCAGCTGTTCTGTACGATGCAGACGGCAATCCTTACGCAGACTGGTCACAGAAGATCGACCAAGGGTCAGGATCTGGCGGAGAGGAGGCTGGTAAATAATGAAAAGCAGAAAGAAAACAACAAATGGACAGAAATCAATTATTATTTTACTGGCTCTTGCAGTCATTTTGTTAGTCGGCAGTGCACTGGGAAGCACCAGCGCGGCACTTTCTTATTACAGTGATAACTATACGGCGAATCTGGCAGTTTCAGAGATTGGCGTAGCACTTGTTGAAAATGGTAATGAGACTTCAGAAAAGCTCCTTGCCAATATGGTTGGAGAGAACGAAAAGATTCAGCTCGGAAAGAAATATCCGGAAGAGCTGACGGTAAGAAATACGGGTGAGATTGACCAGTATGTCCGTGTCAGCATCGTAAAGAGCTGGATGAAAGACGGAAAGAAAGTTACTTCCCTTTCACCGGACCTGATTGATTTAAATCTCACAGGCAACGGCTGGATCGAAGATAAGAATGCTTCAACTGAGGAGCGTACCGTATTATACTATTCAGGGATTCTTGCAGGCGGGGCAGAGGCGCCGATCTTTGCAGATACCATCCGTATCGACGGATCAGTTGCAACACAGGCAACAAAAGAGACTGTGAAGTCTGAGAATGGATACACAACAATTACAACAACGTATAAATATGACGGAGTAACATTTAATCTTGAGGCACAGGTAGACGCAGTTCAGACGCATAACGCGCAGGATGCGATTAAGAGTGCCTGGGGAGTCGATGTTAAGGTATCTCCGGATGGAACTTTGAGTCTGTAATAGGGAGGAGAGAGACATGAGAAAAAGAATATTAGGTTTTATTCTGGCTATGGTCATGATCGCTGCCATCCCGATAGAAGCAGCCGCGGAGGTAATTCCGGGAAATTCAGACTGGCAGGTCAGTTTTGACGGTAACAAGTTAAGCAGTAATTTTAAGAGTTCTGATCTGGATGCCAGTGTTTACCAGATTTTGCCGGGAGATACAGCATTGATTCAGCTTTCACTGGTCAATAAGGCAAATAAAGACACAAACTGGTATATGTCCAACGAAATCATTAAGAGTTTGGAAGATGGCAGTCCGGCAAACGGCGGAGCCTACACTTACATTTTAAATTATAATCATCCGGACGGAAAGACGACGACGGAGATCTATAACAGTGATACTGTCGGCGGAGATGATGCAGATGGTCTTCATAGCGCAACGGATTCACTGGATGAGTACTTCTATCTGGACCGTCTGTCACCGGGAGAAACAGGAAGCATCGAACTTCGTGTCACACTGGACGGCGAAACTCAGGGGAATGATTACCAGAATACACTGGCTCAGCTCCGGATGACGTTCGCAGCAGAGGTTGTGGCTGGTGATACAACAGTAACAAAACCGGGAACGAACAGCACAATTATTAAAACTGGTGACAGTTCCAACATGATCCTTTATCTGTCAATAGCGGCATTTGCAGCAGGACTGATCATTCTGATCATTGTATTACTGAAGATTAAGAACAGAGATAAGGAAAGAGCTGAATATAAGAAAAGGAGGTCCAGATAAGTATGAAATCGGGAAAGAAAATACGTAAAGGCCTTCTTGGACTCGCAGTATTATTTGCAGTGACTCTCCAGATGATGTTTGGTTCAGAGGTAAAAGCGGCAGAAGATTATACTTATACTATTACACTGTATGCAGGTAACCACGGGGTATTCAGTAACGGGCAGGATAAGTTGGTTATATCGGGCCGTAGTTACGGAGAACAGGTAAATCTTGATCTTAGTCTTGCTGACATGAAGCCCCAGATTTTAGATGATAAATATTATGCAAAAGGAATCAGGCAGAGCGGTACAGATAGCGGCGGTTCTGAACAATCATTATGGGCACCTGTTACGGGTGATGCAGATTATGTTATTGCATATGGTATCAAAGGGAATCAGGTAGCCTATACTGTAAATTATCAGGATGAAAATGGAAATGAACTTTTGCCAAGCCGTACTTTTTATGGTAATATAGGAGATAAGCCGGTAGTTGCTTATCAGTTTATTGACGGATACCAGCCACAGGCTTATAATCTTACTAAGACACTAAGCAGTAATGAAGCCGAGAATGTATTTCCATTTATCTATGTTCCGGCAGATACAGGAACAGTAACGACAATTACGCAGGCAGGAACAGTTACAGTGATACCAGCTACACCGGCAGCCGGAACAGCAGCCGCAGGAGCAGGAGCTGCAGCGGGTGGCACGGCAGGAGCCGCAGGCGGTACGGCAGGCGGAACTACTGAGACAACACCGCCGGCTGATGAGACTGTAGAAGTACCGGATGAAGAGACACCGCAGGCATTACAGGATCTGGACGATGAGGAAGTTCCAAAAGCCAACATCGACGCAGAGAGAAAAACAAGCCGTGCACCGATTGTCGTAGGTATTGTAGTAGGAGTACTGGCCCTGGCTGCAATCGCATCAACAATTATTTATTTAAAAAAGCGCGGAAAGACAGACCTTAAATAATGAGTAGAAAAAAACGCCATAGACAAAGTAAAAATCATAAAGGCACCTTTGCCACTGTATTAAGCGTAACGGGAACCATTTTACTGATCATCGTGATCGTACTTTGTGTGCCACTTACGGTACCGAGGCTGTTCGGTTACGAGGTATATACAGTTATCAGCGGAAGTATGGAACCGGCGATACCTACGGGAAGCCTTGTATATACGAAGAGTATTGCGCCGGAGGACGTGAAGAAAGACGACGTCATCGCGTTTTACAGTTCCACGGACAACGGAGCGATTATTACCCACCGTGTAGTGAAAAACCAGGTTGTAGAAGGTAAGTTCGTAACGAAGGGTGACGCGAATGCGAAGGAAGATGCCATGCCGACCGAGTATAGTAACCTTTTGGGAAAGGTAGAACTGTCCGTACCATTTATGGGGCAGATTCTGGCAGCGGTTGCATCTGCACCGGGAAAGATTGCGGCGGTATCATTGATTATATTGTCAGTACTATTACATGGCGTGGCCGGATTTTTAAGGCGGAATCAGGAAGAATATGAATAAAGTGAAAGGGAGCAGACGGATGATGTCTGTTCCCTTTTTTGTATTTTTCGATTTCGGGGATATTTGCAATTGAAATAGTACAGGCTACTCTAATATTTGCCTGACTTTTTCTATACTGATATCACAGAGGTCCGCAATTTCTTCTGGTGATTTACCCTGCATGAATAGTTTGAAGACCTGACGGGTGCGGTGTTCAGCTTCCTGCTCTCCTAATTTTTTCCCGATTTCTACGCCAGCTTTGCGTCCAATCTCTTCCCCAGCCTTACGGCCAACTTCTTCACCGGCTTTAAGTCCTCTCTTTTCAGCACTGCTGATCTGGGTATTATAATCTTTTAATGCCTTTTCCCGGGCCTCATATTCCAGCCGCTTTTTATCATCCGCACTCAGTTGGAGCAGTGTATTGTATGCTTCATCGAGATATTCGTTTGTCTTAGCCATAGTTTGAAACTCCTCTCTATTTTTGCCACTGAAGAACTTCATCCATGCAAGAACATCCTTACTGGTTTTAACTTCCGAAGGAAGCTTTTTCAACTCCAGTATCTGAAGCTCCATTTTATCGGAATAAAGATCATAGGTGCTGTCATCCCGGAAATGAATCCTGCGGTAACATTTTTTATCATTCGGAAAATGGATGAAGTCTAAAATACTTACATGGATACACTTCTGCAGCTTTTCATAGGATTCGCCCTTACGGATCTGGCTGTCAAACATCTTACTGAGATAGAACATGGCGCGTTCATCCCAGTATTCAAAGTATTTGACCTGCATTTCCATATTCATCTGCGTCCCGTCTTTTAGCAGTACCCGTACATCCATAATTCCCAGTTTGTCATCGGCTGAGTCCCTCGGAAGCAATGTGGGCAGAAGGACCGTATCTTCGACTTCGTCCGGGGGCAGGTCTAACAATGCTGAAATAAAGCCCTTCCTGACTTTGGGGTTCTGCATCAGTTCCTTGAAACAAAAGT
>NZ_QUGN01000026.1:59817-77435 GCF_003479085.1 Clostridium sp. AF19-22AC
TAGCAGTACCCGTACATCCATAATTCCCAGTTTGTCATCGGCTGAGTCCCTCGGAAGCAATGTGGGCAGAAGGACCGTATCTTCGACTTCGTCCGGGGGCAGGTCTAACAATGCTGAAATAAAGCCCTTCCTGACTTTGGGGTTCTGCATCAGTTCCTTGAAACAAAAGTCTACAGTGGGTAACATAATAAAGTTGTCTTTTGTCATAAAATGAAATCTCCTTTCCTGTGCAGAAAACGAATGGTACACATGTAAGGAGCTATTCTGATTTACTATTATCATATCACGAAATACAAATATGTAAAAGACAGGAATACCTTCATAATGTAGTGTTCTGGTTTGTTTTCTGCGGTTCTACTAAGTAATTAATTGGGTAAACCGGCGAACTGCCGATTGAAAAATGAAAGGTGAATACCTTTCGAAGTTTCTGACGAGAGTATATCATGAGATAGGGGAAAGAGCAATTAGGCAATATGACGAAATTGGAAGACACAGATATTTTCCAAAGACAATGATTTTTTATTTGCTCAAAGAGTGTATAATATAAGCATAGAGTATGTCCGAAACGAAGAACGGAAGATTTTTATAATAGGGACAAAAAGAATAAAAAAGGAGGAAATGTCATGCAGGTTAGTTCAAAACAAAGATGGATGGCCGGAGGAAAGATTCTTTTTGAAAAGGTGATCTTGTTTTTCCTCTACCGGGGAATGAAAGTGCTGTACAAATATGACACAAGAATTCATCAGGAGATTTCCGGCTGGCCCATAGGAAGGACGCTGGTGCTGGCGGCATGTGAGAAGGGACCTAAGCTCTGTATCAGAAGGGTGTCATGGGGGATCGTAAGAGTGTCGGATATCGAGGACCCGGATATTATGATTTCATTCAAAAGCATTGATGGGGCTTTTCTGGTATTTTCCGGACAGATTGGGACTTCACAGGCTTACTCGCAGCACCGTTTCATGGTAAAGGGAGATATTGCGGCGGTTATGTCGGCGGTGCGGTGTATTGACCTGACAGAAGCATATCTGTTTCCAAAGATTATGACGAAGCGGATTCTGAGGAAGGTGCCCAAAAAGCAGATCAGCAGTATTCTTGTTTACTGCCATGCAATTCTGGGTGTGTAATGATTTTAAGGAATGTTTATAACAGAATGATTTAAAGGCCAATAATGTAGTCTGCAAATAAAAAGTTAATAGGAGGAATGGATTATGCTGCCATTATATTATGAGTTTCAGAATTCAACGAAGATTTTATCAGGGAAAAATGCCCTTGAGAATATTACATACGAATTGAAAGGTCTGGGGGCTTCGAAACCGATTCTGCTGTCTGATAAGGTACTGGAGAAGATTGGGTCACTGCAGAAGGTGATTGACGCCATGGTTTCAACCGGAATGGAGCCGGGCGTGATTTTTACTGATATTCCGGCGGATTCTTCCGTTACCGTGGTGAACCAGATCGGTGAGAAATATAAAGAAGGCGGCTGTGACAGTATTGTTGCCGTGGGCGGTGGTTCAGTCATTGATACTGCGAAGGGCGTGGAGATGCTGATCTCTCAGGACGTAAAGGACCTTATGGAACTGCAGGGCTGTGAGTCTATGGGGAGGGGGAAACACGTACCGTTTATCGCCGTGCCGACAACTTCAGGCACAGGCTCGGAGATGACGCTTGTTGCAGTTATTAAGAATATCGAGAAATCTGTGAAGATGGAGTTTATTTCCAACTACCTGTTGCCGGATGCCGCTGTACTTGATCCGAGGATGACAGAGACGCTGCCGCCGAAGACGACCGCATCTACCGGGTTCGATGCACTGTGCCATGCCATTGAGGCATTCAGCTGCAATCAGAAAAACCCGTTAAGCGATGCCTATGCAACGGCGGCTATCAAACTGATAGTAGAGAATCTGGAAGATGCGGTGAAAGACGGAAAGAACAGAAAGGCAAGGCTGGCAATGGCTAACGCCTCTACAATGGCAGGAGCGGCATTTTCTAACTCCATGGTGGGCATGGTCCATGCGATCGGCCATGCATTAGGCGGAGTCTGCAAAGTACCCCACGGAGATGCCATGACCATCTTGCTTCCATACTGTATGCTTTACAACTATAAGAAAAAAGGAGACATCTACGGAGAACTCCTCCTTTATCTGGAAGGCCCCGAAGTATACGCAGGGACCCCGTCAGAAAAGCGCGGGGAAGAAGCAATCAAATCTGTCCGTAGGCTTGAGCGCAGGCTGCACAAGATGAGCGGACTTCCCATGACTCTGAAAGAGGCACACGTAGACAAAAAAGATTTCGATGCAGTAGCACGTACCGCCCTCAACGATGGAGCCATGCTCGTAAATCCGGCGGCAGTAGATTATGAAGATGTAATCATGATACTGAATCAGGCATATGAATAAAATTTTATGGTGTAAGTGCACTTTTTCAGAGGGGTCTGACCCCTTTGAAGTAAAAAGAAACGATATTATTTACAGGAGGTATGGGGATGTCCTTTTTTATTACGGAGAAATGTATCGGATGTACATTGTGTAAAAAGTTATGTCCCGTTGGTGCAGTTGAAGGGGAGTTGAAGGAAAGGCATCGGATTAAGGAAAGGCGCTGTGTAGAATGCGGCGTCTGCGGGAGGGCCTGCAAACAGGATGCCATTGTGGATTCCAAAGGGAACGTGATGAAAGCGGTTCCTAAGGACCAGTGGAAGAAGCCGGTCATTATGAAGGATAAGTGCAGCGCCTGTTCGATGTGTGTCTGGAATTGTACAAAGGATGCGCTGAGGATTGCAGAACCCGCATTTAAGGGAGATATCAGGGTTTTTGCGGAACTGTCTGACCCAAAGAAATGTGTCGGCTGCGGGATTTGTGAATCGGTATGTCCGTTACATGCAATTCATATGGAAGTAGGTGGGCAGTAATGAATTTACCTGTTTATATTCAGATTGATTTAAGTACCCGGAAAATCAGGCGTTTTCAAATAGATAAGAAAATGTTTGAGCGTTTTATAGGCGGTAAGATTCTGGCGGCGAAACTGCTCTATGACATGACAAGACCGGGAATCGACCCTCTGTCAGATGAGGCTATGATCATCGTCAATACAGGACCTGCGAATGGCACAGGGGCCCCATCTTCGAGCCGGTTTAACATGTCTTTTAAAAACCTGATGACGGGAGGGATTGCTTCGTCTAACTGCGGAGGTAATTTCGGAATGATGCTCAAAAAGGCCGGGTTTGACGGGATGATCCTGACAGGGAAGGCAGATGAGCCGTCTTATATTGAAATTCTGGACGGAGATGTGCATATTAAAAATGCGCAGCATCTGTGGGGGATGGATACGGAAAAGGTGCAGGAAGAATTTCCGGCCCATTATGGGAAAATCGTGATCGGTCCGGCCGGAGAACATCTTGTTCATTATGCAGGCGTATTATCTGGTGAAAGAGTCGCCGGAAGGTGTGGTGCGGGAGCAGTATTCGGTTCCAAGAATATTAAGGCGGTTGTGGCATACGGGACGAAACGTCCTGAAGTATACAATAAAGAAAAACTGGACAGGCATGTTGAAAAGTGGGTGCATTTTTTGCAGTCGCACCCGATGACCGGAACATCCCTGCCGAAATACGGAAGCGCCGGGCTTGTCACGAAGGCAAATGCCACCAGCGCCCTGCCGACGAAGAATTTTCAGCGGGGCTTCTATGAAAAAGCGGAGGACATCAGTGGCGAGACTCTGGCAGATACAAAACTGATCAGGAACATGGGATGCGTCAGCTGTCCGATCAGATGTGAAAGAAGGGTCAAAGTATACGATAAGGATGTAAAAGGCCCTGAATACGAGACTGTAGGGCTGTTTGGAGCCAATGTAGAGAGTGCTGACCTGGATATCATAAACGAGATCAACTATATAGCAGATATCATGGGAATGGACACAATATCACTGGGCGGGACCATAGCATTTGCAATGGAACTCAAAGAGAGAGGAATCGCCGACTTTGGAGTAGATTTCGGCGAGACCGGGAACATTCCTGAAATCGTTAGAAAAATAGCTTACAGAGAAGGTATTTATTCTGAACTGGCAAACGGTTCCAAATGGCTTGCTGAAAAATATGGAGCTGAAGATGCCGCAATCCATGCCAAAGGTCTGGAACTGGCCTCCTACGAACCACGTAAATCCGTAGGAATGGGACTTGGCTACGCCACATCTAACAGAGGCGGATGCCACTTAAATGGAGGTTATCTGGCACTGCTGGAATCCGTCGGTGTCTTATCCACAGATCCACTGGAGACAAAAGGCAAACCGGAACTCACAGTACTCATGCAGAATGCAATGGAAGCCGTATCCGGTTCAGGCTTCTGCCTATTCACCGCATACAGCATGATCCCGTCCATCCTGTTCCGCCTCGGTCCGTCCCACTGGATCACAAAACTATGCGGAAAAGTACTTGTATGGGTATGGCCTGTTTTAGGAATCATATGGAAATTCATGCCGTGGATACTGCCGTTCAACTCCATGTTCTTACTGCCTCACGCAGAGGCTGTAAAGCAAATAACCGGAATCAAAATGACAACAGGACGCTTCATGCAGCTCGGCGAACGTGGATACAACGTAGAGCGCCTGTATAACTACAGAGAAGGCCTGACCGCCAACGACGACAGCCTGCCCGGCCGGCTCACAAAAGTCCCTCAGGACAAGAACCCAAAGTCCGTAGTCAGACTCGACAAGATGCTTCCGAGATACTACAAAGTAAGAGGATGGAAAGAAGACGGGTCGCCGTCAAAGACAAAATTGTGGCAATTAAAAATATTTTCATGAATTTGGAGAAAACGGCCCGCAAAGGGGTCTGACCCCTTTGCGAGCCATATTCAGAATAGTCAAATTATTTAGGAATCGGGTGATGATATGCCGAGAGTATACTATTATGGTTCCCTCCGTGAAATGACGGGAAAAAAGGATGAGGAGCTGGATGTTGCCGACGTGAAGAACTGTCTGAATACTGTCAGACAATTGTATGGCAAGGAAGCCTATAAGGAGGCTAAGAGAAGTCTGATTACTTTAAATGGTGTCAGTATTTTGTCTATAGATAATTTCAAGACAAAAACGAAGCCTGAGGATGAGGTCCGTTTTCTTCCTATTTGCGGGGGAGGCTGATTAAAACAGCCTTCTCCCGTCTGAAATGTCGATCCCCAGTTCTTTCGCCATTCCGGTTTGTTTAAATGGGTTTATCTTTTCAGTGATGCCATTGCGTTTGAATAGGGAACCGGTATTTTTGAACCAGAATGTGACATCTGCCTTTACACATTGTTCACGGATATCGAGTACCCAGTCATAGTCGCATTCACGGGCTTCCCGACCAGTTTCTCCTCCGACGGTCACATGGTCTGTACCATGCAGATACGGTGTCAGGTCGATCGCTTCCAGAAGCGGCGCGCAGGCGATGAAACGCCTTTTGATCGGATAGGATAGAAAAAGTGGGAGCCTGTAATCGGCTAATTTTTGATTTTCAACAGTACAGCCGATATTCACATTGTCATATCCATCCCCCCAGTCGTCAGGTAGGGATACAGGGAAACGGTCAATCCGTTTCGTCAAGATTAGAAAATCTATATCTGTTCTTTCCCGGATCATGGCCCAGGCATCCTTGCGCCATTCATCCGCTTCAGGAAGAAAAAAATCAGTCGCAAAACAAGTTGCAAGTATCTTATTTCCTTTAATGTTGTATTCCCCTTTTTTATTCTTCCTTACAGGCCAGTCAAATTTATCCGTTTTTTCTATTGTGTTTTGACCATAGCGCTTCGCATGCGGTCCGTAAAAATAGCAGTTCGTGCAGCCGTCACTTTCTTTGTAACAGCCTGTCCACGGTTCCCAGTTCATAGTAATTCCTCCCCAAGATATATTTTAAAAATATATTGTATAATATAAATCCAGTTCGTTATAGTAAAAATGCGTCATTATTAGTATATCACCTCTCCTGTTACCGATCCCCTGAATTTTCATACTGAAGCAGCACAGAAGCATAAAAAACATCCTCTTTCCATTCAAACCGTACTGTACCATGATAACGCTCTGCAATGTCTTGTATAGAGGACGCGCCGACACCCATTCCCTTCCGCTTCGAGGACATGGGTATGCCGTCCTGAAAAGTTACAGGAATTGTACAGCTGTTATCTGTCAGGATCAGTAATTCTGAACTGCCGTGGCGTTTGATCCTCAGTTTAATAAATTTCTGGCCTGAGGACTGACGCTGGCAGGCTTCTACTGCATTTTCCAGAAGATTACCCAGCAGTACTGTCATATCTGTTTCTGTAATGGGACAGGAATCAGGATAATCAATCTTCGTGTCAAAGAGAATTTTATAATCTTTTGCCATCCCTGCATAGTAACAAACAATAGCATCGACGACGTCATTGTGGCAGTACGATTCCAGTATGTCAGGCGGAAGCTCGCTTCTATACAGGTCAATATAATTCTTCAGTCCTGTTCTGTCATCTTTATCTATATACGACTGCACAACCGCCAGATGCTGCCGCAGGTCGTGTCTGGCTTTGCGCATGGCTCCCATATGCTGTGACAGAGAGTCGAACTGTTTCTTCTGTGCCATTATGCTCTGGTCGGCATATTTTAAAGCATCCTCCAGTTGTGTGCGGCTTTTAGATAATTCCAGTACTTTTAGTGCAACATAGGAGACATAGCATGTACCAAAGAGCATCAGATAACGGGATATGATAAATTGCCAGGTTGCATACGCATAGATATCATCATTAAAGCAGTACAGCATTCCAAACAATGCCGAAAAAAGCGGGATTTTCCACAGATGTTTCCACAGGGCAGTATCCTGTATCTTCATCGCTTCCATAATCGTATGCGAAAAGAACCGGAGAAGAATCGGGCAGGTAATGAGATAAATGATAACCCGGGCAATATTGTAAACCAGATACGGGTGCCGGTCAGAGAAATCCCAGAAAAATCTGCTCTCAATAAAGTTGGCGTTGCCAAAAACAAAAAAGGACCATGCAAATATAAGCAGATAAGTAAACATCAGCTTTGGAAAGCTTTCTCTGATCAGTGCAAAGGAAAGCGTGAGATTGATGAGCATAAATACATAGCGCATGAGGGTGGTCCATTGTACCGCCATCTCATACCCGCCTGCATTAATTAAGTAAAAGGACAGGCTGTTGAGCGCGGACACACTTATAATCAGCACCATGACATATTTAAACGGAATCCGCAGTTTATCACGGAACATCAGATACCGGGGCACTGCAAAAGGTATAAAATCAAGGAAGGGAAACAAAAGTACCATGAATGTATCAATCATAACAAATCATCCTCCCTTGCTTTTTGAAAAAGATACGTGTGATAGTCACTTTCAATCTTCTTTTTATCTCTTTTAGAAAAAAGAATTCTATCCCCTGTTGTCAGCACAAAATGTAGCCCGTCTATTTTCTCCACATGGTCAAGATTCACCATACATCCTTTATAGCAGGTCAGAAACTGCGGATAGTTCAGCATAGCCGCCGCTGTACTGAACGGGATGCGGTAGCGCAGAATCCCCCGCTGCGTTGTATGGATCTGTATATAATGTCCGTCTAAATCACACCAGAGAATTTCACGCAGCAGTATTTTATCATTTTCTATAGAGATGAATCTCGCATTTCTCAGCTTTGCGATGCCTGCCAGAGTCAGCGTCTGCTTAAAATCATCATAAGAAAATGGTTTTAGCAGATACCCTCCCGCCCTGACGTGGTAGCTGTCTATAGCATGTTCGCGGCTGGTGGTAATAAACACCAGAACGACGAGCTCATCAATTTCTCTGATCCCTTCAGCTGTTTCAATTCCGGACAGCCCGTGCATATACTGGTCAATAAAAATAAGGTCAAAAGAGTCTTTAGTATAACCTGCCAGAAATTCTTCCCCACTAAAAAAACTTTCAATCTGAACAGGGTCTTTGGCATAATGTTCTGTAAAAAAACGATGAAGACAATCCCGGATCTCATTTTGACATTCTAAAAGGTCATCTATAATAGCTGCTTTCATACTGTCTCCTAACTATCTTATGTCAATATAAATATTTTTTGTCAACCCCATTTTACATGAAAAATGGTGATGAAACAATGCAATTTTCGGCCAAAATCTGCAAATTTCAGCCAGTTCATTGTCGGTTTCTGCCTATTTGTTATGATGAAAGAAGACTTAATACTCAAAGAGGGGGGACCGGACATTATGAAAAACAGGAAGCGGATGAGAGCTGTTTTAATGGCTGCGGTACTGATAATAACGGCTGTAAACAGCCCGGCAGTTGTCTATGCACAGGAGGTATCACCACCAGTTGTAACACAGGAAGGCAGTCAGGAAAATGGGGTAGAAGAAACAACGCCGGATCTTGCATCCAGTAGTATTGGCCAATTGTCCACCGGTAATGTGGAAATTACAGAACAGAACTTTCCAGATGCTGCATTCAGAGAATATGTAAAGAAGTTTGACAAGAATCCTAAGAATGACGTTCTATCTGCAGATGAAATAAAAAAAGTTACTGACATTAGTGTAGCATACAATAAAAATATATATGATTTAACTGGAATAGAAAATTTTACTTCATTAAAGTATCTGACCTGTAATGATACAGGGATCATTAGTCTGGATGTAAGTCATTTTCCTGAGCTCTTATATTTGACTTGTAATAATACAGAAATAAAGGAATTAAAAGTTGATAAGAATATAAAACTAACTAATTTGTACTGCTACAACACAGGTATCGATGCTATAGATGTTTGTAATAATGAGGAGTTATTACTTCTGAATTGTGAGATTACAAATGTAGCAAAAGTGGATGTTAGTAATAACGAAAAACTAGTAAGGCTGTTTTGCGGGAGGACTGCTGTAACGGATATAGATGTAAGCGGTAATAAATATTTGAGAGAACTGGGATGCAATAATACAGGAATCACAAATCTTGATGTAAGTAATAATACAAAACTGGAAATACTAACTTGTTATAATACACCTCTTACATGGCTGAATATCGGGAATAATGATAATTTAAATGCAAAGCTTATAAACCCTATCCTGCCAGCCACAATAGATGTAACTGGTAATTCATTTGATATCACAAGTAAAATTCCCGGAATCGATCTAGATAAAGTAGAAATGATACAAGGCGGAAAACTTGAAGGAAATACTGTTACCTTAGACAATGCACAATTTTTTATGTATGAATATGCATGTGGAACAAGCGCTGAAGGACCAAAGGTGCTGACTGTAAAAGTAAATCTTAAGATTACAAAGCTTGACCGCAGTGTGGAAATAACGAAAAAACTCGATAAGATTTATGACGGTACAGAAGTGAGTTTATCAAAAAACGATGTAAGTATTTCAGGCAGCACGGGGGACGTGCAGTTTGTATATGAAGAATACAAAGGTGATGTCTGGAATTTAATCACAGAAAATCCAAAGAATGCAGGAACATACAGAGTGACTGCCCAATTGAAGGAGGATACCTTTAACAACGGGGCTTCCTCTGAACCTGAAATATTTACAATATCTCAGATAGCAAACAGCTGGATAAACGCCCCGGCCATCAAAGGCTGGACATATGGAGAAAAAGCAAATACCCCGTCCGGGAGTGCAAAATATGGAGATGTGATTTTTACATACAGCGATTCGAAGAACGGGAACTTCACAGATAAAGTGCCGGATAAGGCAGGAACATTTTACATGAAAGCATCTGTTGAAGAGACTATGAATTATATGGGATTGGAAGAGATTAAGAAGTTTACAATTGTTAAGAAAAGTGAACCTAAAAAGGAGGGTATGCCTAAAAATGATGATTCCAAGAAGAACAGCAGTACAGGTAAAAGCGTGAAAAGCGTAAAAACCGGGGACATCAGTGATACAGGAATGCTTGTGAACCTGAGTGCTTTATCGCTTGCAATAGTTGGTATATTTATTTGCATAAAAAGAAAAAAGAATATGAAAGACAAGTAATAACGGATGCAGTAGTTATTAGCTAAAAGGCCTGTTGGGACATTACAAGTTCCAACAGGTTTTTTGCTGTGAATTTTTACTGCATGTCAGCCTATCCCCCGTCCCATACATAATCTGTATTTATTTCAAATTAATAAAAATATATTGATAAACAATAAAAATATATTGAAATTCATGACTGCAAGTGATATAATCCAGAAAAAGGAAGTAAAGAAATTATAAAGTGATTTATATTTATGAAAGGATATGAAGTATATGAGTCATGAGAAGTTAATCAAGTTTACGAGTATGTTTTTAAGTTTTATGTTTTACGCAGGGATCGTTGTCCTGATCGGACTCCCGTTTTTGTTAAAGCTGGCAGGAGATTATTATGACAGTGACATCACAAAACAGTTCTGGCCGATGCTGTTTGTAGTTGGAGCATCTGGAATATGCGGTCTCACGATCGTATACCAGCTGCGCAGGATGATGAAGACGGTTCGGGACCAGAATTGTTTCGTAACTGAAAATGTCAGCAGTTTACAGCTGATGGGAAAGGTGAGTCTGGTGATTTCAGTATTATTTATTCTAAAAATTTTCTTTCTGCCTACGCTGGCCACTTTTGTTATTATTCTGACCTTTTTTATTGCGGGGATATTCAGCCATGTGCTGTCCTGTGTTTTTCAGGAGGCGGTCCGCTTTAAAGAAGAAAATGACTTGACAATTTAGGAGGCACGGTATGGCGATTATAGTAAATCTGGATGTAATGATGGCAAAGAGAAAGATGAGCGTTACCCAGCTCGCGTCAGAAATAGATATTACAATGGCGAATCTTTCAATTTTGAAAAACAATAAGGCAAAAGCGGTCCGCTTTACGACGCTGGATGCGATCTGCAGGGCACTGGACTGTCAGCCTGGTGATATTCTGGAGTATGTGGAAGACGAAGAGTAGGCAGGGCGGTATGCATGCCGGGAAGGAGTTGTTATATGGGTACTTTATCAATCAATAAACTGGAAGAGAATTACATTTTCACAGGCTGCCTGTGCGGTATTTACGGGATTGTTTTCACATTCTGTCTGTATAAGAACCTGTCAGGGATTACATTTCCTCTTTTTGTAGCAGGCACGATTGTGACTACGGTGCTGTTCTTAAAACGTATGGGGATTACTGTGAAAAAAGAATTTATGCTGTATGCGGCGGGGATGATGCTGCTCGGAATTTCTACAGTTTTGACGACCAGTATCTTCTTTCATTTTTTTAACTGGATGGGGATTCTTCTTCTCCTTCTGACTGCCGTACTGCAGCAGCTCAATGAGGACAGCGGCTGGAGTTTTCAGCATTATATAGTTTCATTGCTGATTCTGACAGGAAGGACTATGATCTCGGTCTGTGACCCGTTTATTCATGGAATGAGATATAAAAGAGCAAAGAAACAAAAGGAAAAAAGTACCTATTTAAAATCTGTTTTGGCGGGAGCCGGTGTTGCGGCAGCAATTTTGTTTGTCGTTCTCCCACTTCTTGTGTATTCAGACAGAGTATTCGGGACGATTGTTATGAAACTTTTCAGGCCGGTTCATTTTGGCGCTGAATGGGGGATTATCCTAACATTTTTTCTTGGTTTTATCCTGATGTATGCGTTTCTTTCAGGTATGTCGGGGTATGTAATCAGGGAAAGAACAGATATTGTAAAAGGAAAGGTTAATGCTGTTTCCGGAATCACTTTTGCAGGAATACTGGCAGCAATCTATGTCTTCTATTCTGCGATCCAGATTTTGTTCCTGTTTCTCAGACTGGACAGCGGGCTTCCGGCGGGGGTCACGTATTCACAGTATGCAAATTCGGGCTTCTGGCAGCTCCTTGCGGTCAGCCTGATTAACTTTGTCACCGTTCTGATCTGCATAAGCGTATTTCCTGAAAATAAGATTCTGAAAATCCTGCTGATGACGATCTCAGTCTGCACCTGCATCATGACTCTTTCTGCCGCTTACAGGATGGTGCTCTATGTGAAAGCCTATCATCTTACATTTCTTAGAATCCTCGTTCTGTGGTTCCTCGGCGTGCTTCTGCTGATCATGTTTGGCGTTATGAGGAGTATCCTAAGGAAGCAGTTCCGGCTGTTCCAGTATATCATGGCAGTCGTAGCGGTAAGCTATATCGGGCTTTCTTTTGTAAGAGTCGATAAAGCAGCGGCAGAATATAATCTGTCAAAATGGGAGCAGATTTCACAGCAGGACCTCCTCCAGCATATTTACACAGGTTCTCTGGATGCAGCCCCGCTGATCGCTAAGATGGGCAGCAGGGTGGCTGTACCTGAGGGGGGAATTGAAGATGTTTCTTATAAGCAGCTCATCACGGATTATTACCAGAATATTCTGGACAGGGAGATGACCTTAAGATCATGGAATTATTCACTTTCAGAGGCAAAGAAGGCGGCCAGAGAGTATATGAAACATCCATTATAAGCCTGTAAAGATTAAAGAGAAAACTCATTGCCTAAGGGGTGCATTACCTATATAATGATGTTAAAGGCAGTTATTAATGCACTATACCACACAGGCAGGAGGCAGTTTGGATGAATAAAAAACAGATAGGTGGCCTGGTTATCGCGGTGATACTATTTATTGTGACCGGGGTAATCAGTGTTTTTACAAACGTATCGGCAGAGCGCAGGGCAGCAGAGACTGCGGAAAAGCTTCTGGCCGGGGGTGTTAGATTCGATGCACCAAGAAGCGACTACATTGTTGTCGTCAGAGTTGAGGGCACGATCCAGCAGCAGACATCGACTTCGCTTTTTGAAGCGGCGGAAGGATATCAGCATATCACAACACTGGATTATATTGACTACCTGATGGCAGATGGTTACAACAAAGGAATTCTTCTTTACGTTGATTCCCCGGGCGGTACGATTTATGAGTCAGATGAGCTGTATGAGAAGCTGGCGGAGTATAAAGAGAGCACCGGCCGTCCGATCTGGGATTACATGTCACATTATGCGGCTTCCGGCGGCTATTACGTGTCTATGAATTCGGACAGGATTTATGCAAACCGCAACACGGTTACCGGATCGATAGGTGTCATTATGTCTGGATATGACATGAGCGGACTGTACGAAAAGCTTGGAATCCGGTATGTCAGCATTACAAGTGGGACCAACAAGGATTCCTCTAAAATGACAGACGAACAGGTTGAAATCTACCAGAGCCAGGTAAATGAAGCTTACGAACGGTTTGTCGAAATTGTGGCTGAGGGCAGGGGTATGACAGTGGAAGAGGTGAAAAAGCTCGCAGACGGCCGGACATACACTGCAAATCAGGCTTTGGAAAATGGCCTGATCGATAAGATTTCTTCTTTCGAAGAGATGACAGCCGAAATGAGTGAGGAATTAAACACATATTATTATTATGAACCAAAGTCGGCCGATTCCGTATTGGCTTCACTATTTTCCGAAGTAAAAAAAGCGACACCTAAGTCTGAGGCACAGGTACTCACGGAACTTGCTGAAGAAAAGGCGAATGGAGGGCTGATGTATTATGCAGAACAACTGCAGTAATATCCCGAACGGGGGCATGGGAGAAGGTACTCCGCCGTTTCAGGGGAATACAGGCAGACCCCATCCGGAACAAGGCAGGGCAGAGAACACATATGCAGGTTTCTGGGTTCGTCTGGGTGCCTATATAATAGACAGCATCGTTGTATTCGCAGGACTTCTCGTCGTACGGTTTGTCATGTGGATGGGAATGTCTGTGTTTGACGGTGAACTTTTCAGCGGCCGTATCCTCTTTCAATATACGCTGAAAGATATAGTATTGTATGCGGTCCAGGTATTGTATTTTATCTTATGTACCTACTACACAGGAACGACACTTGGAAAGCGTGCAATGAACCTCAGGGTCATACACGCGGACGAGACAAAGAAACTGTCATTTTTAAATGTTGTATACAGGGAGACGGTCGGAAGGTTTTTAAGCGGGATCATCCTTGGAATTGGATATATCATGATCGGGATTGATAAGGAAAAAAGGGGCCTTCATGATTTCCTGTGTGATACGCGGGTGGTGTATGGCAGGAAAGTAAAGGTATACCCGGTTTACCGGCAGCCGGTGCAGCAATACAGGCCAGTGCAGCCGCAAAGACCTGTACCGCCGCCTGTACCTCCGCAGATGGATGTACCGCCGGCATGCAATGAGAATACACCGCCGGATGCACCTTTCTCTATTTCGCAGGAAGACAGGAACAATCAGCCGTAGCTGCTATCTGTTAATAGATTCTGCGTTCGCGAGAATAATTTCAGCGGTCCTCTTTACTGTGAAAGAAACAAAATCTGTACACTGCGCCTTTCTTTCCGGAGAATTTTTCTCCATTCCCCGTGTCAGCGCCCGGCAGCAGGAGGCCCCGCAGTGTTTACAAAAGTCATCATGCAGTTCCCGGCAGACCTCGAAGCATTTATGAATCTTCGGGTCGCCGGGTTCTGTACGTCCGAAGAAATATCCCAGCATCATCGTTCCGCCCGCCAGTGCACCGCAGATACATCCTCCGCCGCCAAGTCCCCAGGGAAAGCCGGAACTCATGGCGATCGCGTCATCAGAAAGCTCCAGCTGAAAATGTTTTCGGATTGCATATACAATAGATTCTGAACAGGCAAAGCCGGAATGGAAAATATCGACAGCATCTTTTTGCAATTCTTCCATATTAATCTCAGTATTATAATTTTTTCCCATTATGAATGAACCTCCTGATCAAATAATCACTTTACTTACAAGAAAAACCTGTATTTTCAGGCCAACTTTACTATACCACTATTTTCTTTTTTTAAAAACTATATTATAATAAGAAAAGTTATAAATATAAGGTCATCAGGAGGAGCCATGTTACGATCAATTAATGTTGGAGAAATTACAAAGAACATAAAAGAAATGTGTATCGAAGCAAACCATTACCTGTCACCAGATATGGACGCAGCCATGAAAAAAGCAGAACAGGAAGAAAAAGCGCCGCTCGGGAAACAGATACTGGAGCAGCTTCAGGAGAATCTGAAGATTGCAGCAGAAGAAATGATTCCGATCTGCCAGGACACAGGAATGGCAGTAGTATTTCTGGAGATCGGACAGGATGTCCATCTTGAGGGCGGCCTGCTGGAAGACGCGGTTAACGAAGGCGTGCGTCAGGGCTATACAGAGGGCTATTTAAGAAAATCCGTAGTTAAAGACCCTTTGATCAGAGAAAACACTAAGGATAACACTCCTGCCATCATACATACAAGAATCGTTGCAGGAGATAAAGTAAAGATAAAAGTAGCGCCAAAAGGATTCGGTAGCGAGAACATGAGCCGCATCTTCATGCTAAAACCTGCCGAAGGAATCGAAGGCGTCAAAAACGCAGTCCTCACAGCAGTCAAAGACGCAGGCCCCAATGCCTGTCCGCCAATGGTAGTAGGGGTCGGAATCGGCGGTACATTTGAAAAAAGCGCAATCATGGCAAAAGAAGCACTAACACGCGAAGTAGGCTTACATTCTGATATAGAATATGTAAAAGAGTTGGAAGAAGAACTCTTAAGCCGTATCAACAGACTAGGAATCGGCCCGGGAGGCCTCGGCGGAACAACAACAGCACTCGCTGTCAACATCAATACCTACGCGACCCACATAGCCGGCCTGCCGGTAGCAGTCAACATATGCTGCCATGTAAACAGACACATCGTCCGGGAAGTTTAGCATATTAACGTGTGAAAAGGGGTCAGACCCTTTTGCCTCTCGTTTTCAGAATATTCTCAAAATTTAGCCAGAAAGGAATCTTTGATATGGACAAACATATTACGGCACCTATTACGAAGGAGACTTCAGAATCGCTTCATTCAGGTGATTATGTGTATATTACAGGGACAATCTATACGGCACGTGATGCCGCGCACAAGAGGATGTATGATATTCTTGCCGAGGGCGGAGATCTGCCAATTGATATAAAGGACCAGGTGATTTATTATATGGGGCCATCCCCGGCCAGAGAGGGACGTCCGATTGGTTCTGCCGGACCGACCACAGCAAGCCGCATGGACAAGTATGCACCGCAGCTGCTTGATCTAGGACTTGGCGCTATGATAGGAAAAGGAAAGCGCAGCCCGGAAGTGATCGATGCGATTATAAGAAATGGATGTGTCTACTTTGCAGCAGTCGGCGGAGCCGGAGCATTGCTTTCAAAATGTATTGTAAATTCAGAGGTGGTTGCCTATGATGATTTGGGGACAGAGGCAATCCGAAAACTTACCGTAGAAAACTTTCCTGTAATTGTCGTAATCGACAGTGAAGGAAACAACCTGTACGAGACCGCCATTAAAGAATACTGTACGGAACAGTAATTTTTGTGTATGCCGGACCAGCTTGAGCTGTGCCGGCATGGACATACCTGAAATGCAAAATATTTCTATATTAATGTTTATTTATTATTTATTTTGGAAAGAATAGGATCTGAGAGGAAAATGTAATGAAACGTATACTACTGATGGTATTTCGAAATATACTGCTGGTGCCTTATATGTGGTGCCGCCTGTGTTATCATGCATCTCATACGGAAAAATATACTGAGGATGAGCAGTATGACCTCCTAAAGTTTATTGTACTCCGTGCCAATAAGGGCGGAAATGTCCGTATAGAAACGCATGGTATCGAAAATATTCCGAAAGAAAATGGATATATGTTTTTTCCAAACCATCAGGGCTTATATGATGTACTTGCAATATTAGAAGCCTGTCCAAGGCCTTTTTCTGTCGTTGCAAAAAAAGAAATTAAGAATATCCAGTTTTTAAAACAGGTTTTTGCATGCATGAAAGCATATATGATTGACAGGGAAAACGTACGTCAGGCTATGCAGGTCATTATTGATGTATCTAATGAAGTGAAAAATGGTAGAAATTATCTGATCTTTGCTGAAGGCACCCGTTCTAAAAATGGAAACCGAATTGGGGAATTCAAAGGCGGAAGTTTCAAGGCAGCCACAAAAGCAAAGTGTCCAATAGTGCCGGTTGCACTGATAGACTCATTTAAACCATTTGATACGAATACGATCAGTAAGGTTACCGTACAGGTACATTTCCTGAAACCTCTATATTATGATGACTATAAAGATATGAAAACACCTGAGATTGCAGCCCTTGTCCATGACAAGATACAGGATACAATTGACAAAAATGAGAAAAAATGAAAAAGTTGCAATTTTAGCGTTGACATTAAGAGATCAGTTTAGTATAATAAATTTTGCACTGTTGGTGCTTACTTAATTGAAAGCAATTATTCAATAGGTAGAATTTAATAATGTCCTGCTGAAAAGGCAGGTATTATTCAGAATCAGGAGAAATACTCAAGAGGCTGAAGAGGCGCCCCTGCTAAGGGTGTAGGTCGGGAAACCGGCGCGAGGGTTCAAATCCCTCTTTCTCCGTTTGATGTTTTCCAGAACTACTGGGCAAAACCAGTAGTTTTTGCATGTAGGCCCTGCCGAAAATGTAGTAGAAAAACATCACTTTGTCCACTAAATATAGTGTCAAAAAAAGCATTTGAAAAAAAGTTGAAAAAATTTAAAAAAACTGTTGACAAATGTATATGAGAAATGATATTATATCTAAGCTGACTCGCGAGAGACAGCAAACGACAAAAAGAACCTTGATAATTAAACAATAGACAACAAACCC
>NZ_QUGN01000027.1:0-77043 GCF_003479085.1 Clostridium sp. AF19-22AC
GATTATAATACCCAGATCAGCAGCGCTGAAAAGAGGGGACTCAAAGCCGGGGAGGAAATCGGACGCAAAGCTGGCGAAGAGATTGGAATACGAAAGGGCAAAGAGTTAGGAAAAGAGTTAGGAGTTCAAGAGGCCCGTCAGGTTTTCAAATTATATATGCAGGGCAAGTCTCTTGAAGAAATTGCTGGTCTCTGTAATATCAGTATCGACAAAGTGAGGCAAATATTGGAGTAGTCTCTATCATTTTCAAACACAAATGTTTCCGAAATCAAAAGACATTTGATCATCAGATTATCACGCTTCGGATATCATAGTAATTTATAGTTGCCAGCTGCCCTCTGGCCTTGGTAAGAGGATAGCTGGTTTTTATTATTTTCTGTTAAATCATATTCACGCGCTTAGCAGGAATGAGAAAAATGCAACTCCAATTTCGTCATATTGCCTAATTGCTCTTTCCCTTATCTCATGATATACTCTCACCAAGAAACTTCGAAAGGTATTCACCTTTCATTTTTCGATCGGCAGTTCGCCGGTTTACCCCAATTAATTACTTATTAGAACCGCAGAAAACAATGAATCTTCTACATTTTTAAGGTACTTCTGTCTTTTACATATCCATATATCATGATATGATAATAATAAACCAGAATAACTCCTTACATGTGTAACATTCGTTTTCTGCACAGGAAAGGAGATTTCATTTTATGGCCCAAAGCAATTTTATTATGTTACCCACTGTAGACTTTTGTTTCAAGGAACTGATGCAGAACCCCAAAGTCAGGAAAGGATTCATTTCGGCTTTGCTGGACCTGTCTCCGGACGAAGTGGAAGACACCGTCCTTCTGCCCACACTGCTGCCGAGAGACTCGGCTGATGATATGCTGGGAATTATGGATGTACGGGTATTACTTAAGGACGGGACGCAGATGAACATGGAAATGCAGGTCAAATACTTTGAATACTGGGATGAACGCGCCTTGTTCTACCTTAGTAAGATGTTTGACAGCCAGATCCGTAAAGGTGAGTCCTATGAGAAGCTGCAAAAGTGTATCCATGTAAGTATTTTAGACTTCATCCATTTTCCGAATGATAAAGAATGTTACCGCAGGATTCATTTCCGGGATGATCAGACATCAAAACTGTATTCCGATAAAATGGAGCTTCAGATACTGGAACTGAAAAAACTGCCTCCTGAGGTTAAGACCGGAGAAGATGTTCTTGCATGGATGAGGTTCTTCAGCAGCAAAAGCAAGGAGGAGTTTCAGAATATGGCTAAAACAAACGAATATTTCGATGAAGCATACAATACATTGCTCAATCTAAGTGCTGACGAGAAGAAACGGCTGGAATATGAAGCAAGGGAAAAGGCATTGAAGGATTATAATACCCAGATCAGCAGCGCTGAAAAGAGGGGACTTAAAGCCGGAGAAGAGATTGGGCGCAAGGCCGGGGAGGAAATTGGACGAAAGGCCGGCGAAGAGATTGGAATACGAAAGGGCAAAGAGTTAGGAGTAGAGGAGGCCCGTCAGGTTTTTAAACTATATATGCAGGGCAAGTCTCCCGAAGAAATTGCCGTTCTCTGTAATATCAGTATTGACAAAGTGAAGCAAATATTAAAGTAGCCTCTATCATTTTCGAGCGCAAATATTCCCGAAATCGAAAGACATTTGATCAACTAAGGATCACGCTTCGGATCCCATAGTATCTATAGCTGCCAGCTACCCTCTATGGCTTTGGCATAAGAGGATAGCTGGTTTTTATTAGTAAGCGTTAATGCCGCAATATTGAATATATCTTACTATCCTTTTAGATTTATGCATGATATAATTTATCTGGTTAAACTCGTTATGAACATCATAATAAAAGACAAGTAAAAACTAAAATTAAACAGGAGATATCTTTATGAAGCTATATGTTGCCCGTCACGGTCAGACTTCCTGGAATGCACAAAATAAAGTATGTGGAGTTACTGATATAGGACTAAACAAAAAGGGAATAGTGCAAGCGGAAAAATTAGCAGACACAGTGGGAAATTATAATATTGATATTATTTTATCGTCCCCGTTAAAAAGAGCCGTGGAAACAAGTAAGATTATAGGCCGAAAAAATAATATTGCAATTCAGATAGAGGACCTTCTTGTTGAGCAAAATTATGGTATTTATGAGGGTGTAGACAGAAATGATCCTCGTTTTCTAAATAATAAAAGAGATTTTGCATATAGATATCCTGAAGGCGAATCTATGTTGCAGGTGGCATACAGAATATATGGAGTAATTGATAAAATAAAGGAAGAACAATACGGAAAAAATGTTCTTATCATTAGTCATGGCGGAGTATGCCGCATTATCAGAACATATTTTAAAGATATGACAAATGATGAATTTTTCAATTATAGATTAGAAAATGGTACGCTAGAAGAATTCTAGTAAATGGAGGAATCTCATGGAATGGTTTGGATTAGTGGCCCTTTGCCTTGTATTTTGTTATTCTTCATATCCCGGCAAAGTTAAACGGCTTGAAGCAGCGGTAAAAAGATTAGAGAAAAAGCAAAAAGGAGAAAATTATATGTCAAAATTAATCAGTGAATTAGTCAGTAAAGATTGCAAAATAAAATCCGATGATGCCCTGCAATTAGTAGGAAATACGGAATTGAATTGTTTTGTATTAGATGCAGATGATGAATGGATCAAAGTCCGCTTTGTAGATAGGAAGAAAAATCAAATCATAAAGCTGCTCAGGATAGAAAATATTAGTGAGGTGGAAATAATAAATGAGCAGGAGGATTTATGATGGAACATTTCATTAAAGGCTATTTTAATGATGATGCAAAGAGAACGCTTCTAAATTCTCTTACGCGGGACATATATGGCTTTGATTTCACAGACTGGTATAACAATGGTTACTATACCGGAGAATATATACCTTATTCCATAGAAATTGATGGAAAGATTATTTCTAATGCTTCGGCCAATATTATGAAATTTTCTCAAATTAATTTAGATGGTGAGTACAAAGAAAGAACCTATATACAGATTGGTACGGTTATGACTTTGCCCGAGTATCGCAGAATGGGTTTTGCCGGGAGATTAATCAAAGAAATTATTAAGGATTACCGTGACAATTGTGATGGAATATATCTGTTTGCAAATCTCAGCGCTCTCAATTTTTACGAAGATCTTGGATTCTGGAAAAGCATGCAGTGTAAAGTATCTGTTAAAAAAAATATTGTAATAGAAAAAAAAGATGCCGATTTCATAGAAATCAGGAAGAATAAAGAAAAAAGAGAGAACTATTTAGCTATGGTCAAGCTTACTACCTGTAACAGCTCTTTTGAACAGACGAATAAGTTTGGTCTTCAAATGTTCTATACTGGCGATTTCCAGAATGTATATTATTCAAAAAGTCTTAATTGTTTCGCATGCTATGAGTGTAATGAAAAGACATTGTATCTTAACAGTATAATTGCAGATAAAGAGACTTCTGTTAGAGATGTATTAGCGAAAATTCCAGATACATTTGATAGAGTTATCATTGGTTTTACACCTAAGAAATTTGATTTAGATATATTTGATTTAGAAGAATATGACGGTGCTGACAATTATCGTCTTTTCTGCATGGGAAATATATTAAAAGAAATCGAAGAGAATAAACTTTATTTCCCCGAATATTCTCATGCATAGCGAAAAGTAAAGGAGTGCCTATGAACCCAATATTAACTACACTTCCATCACTTGAAATAAAATCGTGGTCGGAAGAAACACTGTCCGTTCTGGCTGCAAAAATATTAAATCGCATGCCCAGACCTTTGATACTTATTGATGGGGCTGCCGGCTCAGGAAAGACAACCTTAGCGAAAAAGCTTGCTGAATTGCTGTATGCAGATCTGGTTCATACAGATGATGTAAGCTGGTGTGCAGACCCGGTCCACTGGGACGATGAGATGCTTGCGGGCATCGTGAACCCCTGGCTCTATGGGAAGAAAGTTTCTTATAAGCCTGCCAGCTGGATCAAGGAAAACCGTCCCGGTTACATCAATGCCGATCCTGACAGGGCGCTCATCATAGAGGGCATGGGCGCGTGCAGAAAATCGATGCGCGCAGCTGGGGCATATTCCATTTGGGTCGACACAGAGCCCGGGATCGCCCGGAACCGTGTTGTACAGAGAGATGTTGCGAATGGGGAAAATGGCGGTACCGTCGAGTCTGTCACAAAATTCGCTGACTGGTGGGATTCCCTGATGCTTCCTTTATTATTGGAGGAGGAAGCGTGGAAACATGTGGATGTAATCGTGAATGGGTCGAGGTCTGATTTGCCGGAAGATAAGATTTTGATTCATGACCCCCGTCTATCAGGCTGGAAAAAGAAAGTATGAAGAGGTACTAATGGCAGACGATAACATAAATAGGAAAACAGCCGTGATTATATACTGTCACGGCTGTTTTCCTTATAAACCCAAAAGATATTTTTAATATTTTTCACTTAAACAAAGTATAAATTTCTAATTATCTTTTTATATTTTCTTAAATGCTCGTAAAGCCTTATTCTATGTGCTTTCGAGTATTTTTACTGTAGGAAGATACTTCACGTTTCTTTGCATATTTCCTCATGTCTTAGCTGTCAGAAGTGGTAAATAAGTAGTAAATTCATTTGTACTACTAAGCAACAAGACGCTCCTGTTGCTTCTCTTTATTCAAGCGTTTCATTTCTGCCATTGCAGAATCGAATGTTGCATGTGCGTAATAGTTCAGCGTCATGGCTATATTAGCATGTCCCATAATGTACTGTAATGCCTTTGGATTCATTCCTGCATTTGCATAGTTGGTACAGAATGTATGTCGCAAACTATGTGGAGTGATGTGTGGCAATTTATCCTCGTTATACTTATTGTATTTCTTAACAAGACCTTTCATCATGCCGTTGTAATCACTTGCCACTTTTGGATAGTTCTTTCTATTAAGAAAGAGGAAATCACTATATCCATCAATCTCAACACGCTTATCATTCTTTCGATTCGCTAACACTCGCTTAAATGCTTGATAGGCTTCTTCAACCATAGGAACTTGACGTTCGCCACTTTTGGTCTTTGGTGTTTCAATGTAGTACCCAATTTCAGTATCTCTCAATAGCTGATGGTCTATATTGACAAGACGATTCTCAAAATCTAAATCTGGAAGTGTCAAACCACCAAACTCTGAAATACGAAGACCTGTTTTTAAGAGTATCAGAATTTCATCATAATTTTTGCTGTAGGTTTTATCAGCTTTTGCAAAGGCTAACAGTTTTTCTTCCTGTTCTTCTGTTAGTACGGTCTTAGGGACAGTATCATCATCAAGAACTGCTTTCAGTTGAAAGTCAAATGGATTCTTCCGAACACAATCATCTTGTATAGCAATATAGAATGAAGCCTTTAAAGAACGTTTGTAGTTATTGATGGTTTGATAAGCATAACCATTTTCACTCATTCTAATAGCCCATTCTTTAGCGTCTGATGGCTTAATACTGTCAATACTTCTTACACCTAACTTGTCTTTCTTCAAAATATCCATAAGATATTTGCGTCCAGTTTCAGTGTTTTTTCTAACCTTTGGTCTTTGAGCGTTCTGTTTTGCGTAAAGCTGGCAGAGTGTCATTTTCTTTCCTACAACATCAATACCATCATGAATGTCTTTCTGTAACTCTGCGATTTTCTCTCTAAGTGAGATACAATCACGCTTTCCTGCTGGTACTCGGTCTGTAGCCACAAGTTTCCACGAGTAAACAAATTGCGGTTCTCCAAATGAATCTATATATTTGTATAAGTATCTTCCGTCTTTTCGTTGGCTCTCTCCAGTCTTTAAGATTCGACCTTTATTGTCACGTCTTTTTTCTGACATGGCATTTGCTCCTTTCCTTTATGGAAAGAGCCTTGATACGACTTAATACTATTTTATCATATACAAGACCCTTTGGCGACGCTAGATTGCGTCCAATGTATCTATAATTTTTTCAAATTGTTTTCGTTTAATCTGAATACGATTGCCATTCATAATCAGCCAATTTGCATTTTTATTTTCCTCTGCCAAGCGTCGTAGCTTGTTTTCGCCAATACGAAAATATTTTGACGCTTCTTCAATGGTTAGGGTATAACGTTCCCAAATAGGAATGTCAGTCTGCTTCATAAAATCCTCCTTTCCAAATCACTTATTTGGATTTCATAAAAGTTGTTTTACCAGCAATCGAACAGCTTTAGCAAAGCTCACGGGAGTTCCACCCCTGCATGGTTCTCATGTAGCCATACTCATTGCCTGCGACGGTTTTATCACGCTCGGACTATTGACTGTATGGGAGTATCATTATCACGATAAGAATGTCGTTGCAGGCAATCCTGCTAAAGATTGCTTCTCGGATCACTAACATGAATCGCTCGCTATCTTTATAAGATAGGTCATGGCGGTTAGTTCCGTTGGCTCTTTTCTTATCGAAACGTATTCGATTACTTTTATTCAGTTTTCAAAGAACAATGGCTCGTTAGCCTATCAAAACACATTGAAAGCTCAATATGCTTTGGTGGAATAACAAACCTCCCTGTTCGGGAAGCGTGGAATGGTTTAGCACGCTTCCACGAAAGGAGAGAGGATATTACTTAATTTCAAATGACAAAATCTTTGTAATCAGTCTGGTTTCCATTCTTCCACGTAAGACTTCATCAACGACCATACTTTGATTGCCATATTCATCTTTCATAAGTCGTAGGGAACGCTTCGTTATGTACCCTCTGTAATGATGTAGAATCTGGTTAATCGCTTCGGTATCGCCATCTGTTGCCTTTACAATGAGAGGAAAGGGAATCATAGGATATTGTGTTTTCATTCTTCAAATTCCTCCATAAACTTTTTAATTAAGGCTAGTCCACTGGTTCTATGCCGATAGACAGTAGAACGGTTCAATTTCAACAGGTCTGCAATTTCTGAATCGCTCATGTCCATAAAGTAAAACAGCAGTAGAATTTCACGTTTCTTGTCTGGCAACTCACGTAATGCTTCACTCAACAAATCATTTTCAACGCCTACTGATAACCCATTGAGTGTAAAAATCTGAAAGTCAGTTGAATAGTTATCTGTTGTCGCAAACTGGCTAACAAGATAATCGCCAACATCCGAAAAGGACACCTCACGCTTTGCAATCCTTGAAAGATAAAGCATATAATTCTTTCGCTCGTCTTCCATAGCACGTTTACAGATATAGTCAAACTGATTTTCTATTGTGGTCTGAAAAGAAGATGGTTTCATGTTTCTCACCCCCTTTCTGTCTAGGAAAGGAAGTGAGCCTTGCTCGTTTATCTCCTTTCACTCTTAGTCCCAATGTGAAAGGGGGATTTGTTGCATTACTGATAAATAAACTTTGTAAAAAAGTTCTGAATAGCCAAAAAAGCATATAAACAGATTTATTTCTCTGTTTACATGCTTCTGTTATTCTATCTATATGATTTATAAAACCACATTGGTGGACGTACTTATCTATTGCAGATAGACGACTTTTTTTGACAAGAACCCAATGTAAGGAAATTTATTGTATATGATGTACTTCATGGCGACGTTGACCTCCAACAAACCGCCATTTGGAAGTAATATACAATATTTTAACAGCGTAAATAGCACTACCATATAACGGTTTTTTTTATTGGCGTTTAGTAGTGCTTTTTATTAAATATAAACCTATAAACCATATAACACGTTTTTCTATACCTGTTTTTAATTCAGTAGGAACAATAAAATGTATAGAGGTGGTCTACTATGCGTAAAAAAGAAGATAAATATGATTTTAGAGCCTTTGGTTTAGCCATTAAAGAAGCTCGATTGAAACGAGGTTTAACTCGTGAACAAGTGGGAGCATTGATTGAAATTGACCCACGGTACTTAACTAATATTGAAAATAAAGGGCAACACCCCAGCATACAAGTTCTTTATGACCTTGTATCGTTACTTCATGTTTCCGTTGATGAATTTTTCTTACCTGCTAATAACTTGGTAAAAAGCACCCGACGATTACAGATAGAGAAATACATGGATAGCTTTACAGACAAAGAACTATCCTTAATGGAATCTTTAGCCAGCGGTATCAACGAAGCAAGAAACATCGAAGACTAATTAAAAGAATCCATACATAACGGAAAGAGCCGATAAAATGAGATTGTATTAATCTCATTTTATCGGCTCTGCGTCTTTGCGTCTGGCTCTGTAATCACAGTTACTTTGAACTGCTTTATTTCAATTAAATTTTCTTGTCTGCATTTCGGACAATAGAGGGGGAATTTTTTTAATTCAGTATCTTCCCTTATCTTTAATCGTGTTTTATTTCCACATACAGGACACAATATCCACTTGTAGTTTATAATAACTATCTCCTCCTTTACACTTTAATTCAAATCTTTATTAAAAAATATTTCATCTTATTTAACAAGAAACCATATTTATATAACAACATAAAATACACTAAGTTATTTTATTGAACATATATCGTACTTTATCTATCCGACTATTTGGACGACGGGGCTGGCAAACAGGTTCACCGGTAGTAACATGGTACCCTTTTAACTCTGTTAAACAAACACTACGTCCATTTGTAAAGAAAGTTAAATCACTACGATATTCTTGAATACACCGAGCAGGGATTTCTCCACTAAGAATGACCTCATTATTTTTCAATTGAGTGTCTACGATGTTCGCACAATATTTAGGAGCATCGTTGTATGCTCGTGAAAGATATTCCTGTGGCGCATAAATTTTAAAACTAAGATATGGCTCTAACAATTCTGTTCCAGCTTTTTTTAAGACTTGTTCCAATACAATAGGAGCAAGCATCCGAAAATCTGCTGGGGTACTAACAGGGCTATAGTATAAGCCATACTTAAAACAGATTTTACAGTCCGTCACATTCCAACCATACAATCCTTGTTCACAGCCATAGCGTATCCCCTCCATAACTGCATTTTGAAACGATTGATTTAAGTATCCAAGAGAAACCGAGCTCTCATACTGTACTCCGCTCCCTAATGGAAGCTGTGCTACAGATAGACCAATGGAAGCCCAGAAAGGATTCGGTGGAACTTCGATGTGAATGGTATACTCTGCTTTTTTTAACGGTCTTTCCATATAAATGACTGTAGGCTCTTTTATTTCTATCTCCACATGATACTTTTCTTGCAGCAGAGCACAAGTCACTTCCATTTGTACTTTCCCTAAGAAAGAAAGTATGATTTCATGTGTCGCAGAATCCACATAATATCGCAGAAGCGGGTCACTGTCGGAGATTTCTAAAAGTGCATCAAGTAACATTTCCCTTTGTTGAGGTTTGCTCGGTTCAACAGTCGTTTGCAGCAGAGGGAGGGGATTTTCAATTCTCTCTCTCTGTGGCAATAGCTTTGTATCTCCAAGAACACTATTTAACTTCAAAAACTCATTCTGCAAAATAACAATTTCCCCGGAATAAGCCTTATCGATTTTACATAATTCACCATTTATTGAAGTATACATTTCTGTAATTTTTATTTTTTCCTTTTCCGATATTCTAACCGAATCTCGCAAATGCAGTACGCCACTATAAAGACGTATATATGCAAGACGCTGTCTTTTTTCCGAATACTCAATTTTGAAAACTTTTCCGCAAAGTTCAGACTGACCTCGATGTGTTGATGAATAAAATTTATTCGTAATCACTTCTATAAGGTTATCAATCCCTATATTGTTTTTTGCACTTCCGTGATAAACAGGGAACAGGGAACAATTATGAAATCTTATGCTTTCCTCTTGTTCGAGTTCTAATGCTTCCAATAATTTCCCAGACGTATATTTCTCCAAAAGGTAATCATTTCCTTCTATTACCATATCCCATTGTTCAGATTCGGTAAAGTTCATTACACGCATATTAGGATGCAGTTCTACCTTCTGTTTGATTACAATTTCCGCAGAAAGTTTCTCTTTAATATCCTGATAAACCGTTGATAAATCAATTCCATTTTGGTCAATCTTATTGATAAAAAAGATTGTGGGAATACCTATTTTCCTAAGTGCATGAAACAATATACGAGTTTGTGCTTGTACGCCATCTTTTGCAGAAATCAGTAGAATTGCCCCATCTAATACTGATAATGAACGATATACTTCTGCTAAAAAATCCATATGTCCTGGCGTGTCTATGATGTTCATCTTAGTATTTTTCCACTGAAAAGAGGTTATCGCCGTCTGAATTGTAATTCCTCTCTGACGTTCTAAAAGCGTATTATCCGTTTTCGTTGTACCTCTGTCCACGCTTCCTAATTCTGTAATCGCTCCACTGTTATATAATAAGCTTTCTGTTAAGGTAGTTTTTCCCGCATCAACATGAGCTAAAACTCCAATATTAATAATTTTCATGTGATTTTCCTCCATTCAAAAGCCCAAAAGGGCATAAAAATCCCAGTGATAAATACTCTTATCACTGGGATTTTTATGCATAACCATAGGCATACAAAGCATACAGATATTCTCCGGATACTTTAGAATCACATGATAAAGGTATTCTTAAACTGGGTACAAAAAACTAAGCCCTCCTAAAAAAGGACATCCAATTATTTGTTCCCACTATCAAATTGACAGTTTATTTAAGAATACCTTGCCGCATATTTATTAACTCCTTTTAAATAGATACTTAAATAATAGCACGTAAGAGCATATTTGTAAAGGAATCTCCAATTTTTTATCAAAGAGAGTACGTGATTACAAAATAGCTGTAATAATGTACCAATATTTGTTATTCTATAATCTTCCAATTACTCCCGTTCTTTTCAAGTACCAAATCAAATTGAGATACCTGCGTTGCTTTGGTCTGCTGGTCGATATACTCCACTGTCAGCGATACCGTGACTTGATTATCCTTACGATTGTGAATAGGATTTACCAGTTCTTGAAAGATGTACTCTTTTCCGATTGGTTTTAATATCCCGTCATTCACATAGTAGGAAAGTTCACTGGCTGTCGCTGTAGGATAGAGCTTGAAGAACGTCGTTAAAAACTCATTGATTTCATTGGTTGTAATGGAATCAACCGTCCCCTCACTTTCAATGGCTTTTGGTTTATAACTTGATTTCTTAGGTATGTTGGTAATGGTCGGATTCTTAACCAGTACCATATTTCCAGAACCATCTACATAGACACTCACTATATAAGCAGAGTGGACGGTCTTTGTATTTTCTCCCTCTGTAATGAGCTGGTCTACACTGTAGGTTACATTAAACTCATTGTCGCCAGTTGGCTCTACCGTCCATATCTGAAATCCTCTTACAGAAGACGATACAGGAATATCTTTGCGTACTGTATCAACATTGAGAGCTTGAAGTTCATCTGTCAGATAGCCTTTTAGACTTTCCATTCGATTATCAATGGACTTATCGGATTGCTCCCATGAATAGTAGACTTTCGCAAAGTTCTCTACAAAATTTTCTACATGATGAGTATCAACGTATTCCTTTTCTATGATAGTTGTTTCGTGAATAGTATGAGTATCTATAGCTGTAAAGTGCTTGAATATCGCAAAGCTGAAACTAAGCCCTAAAAGTACCCACAAGGCAATCACAACCTTTTTATGAGGATTGACCTTATAGACACGAGGTTTCTTTTCCTTTGGTATCTGTTTTTCTTTATTCTGATTTTTTCTAAATTTCATCATTAAATCTTCCTTTCTCATTGTTTGATTCGTCCTGCTCCCACTAAATGCTGTTGCCAGTAGGGGCTTGTTAAGTCGGCATAACCGATTGGGTCGCCTGCATGAAACATACGGTTATTGCCAAGGTATATCCCAACATGAGTAATATAAGAGCCAGCGTTATAGGTAGAATGAAAGAAAACCAAATCGCCAGCTTGTGCTTCCGATAGTGGGATATGCTGGGTCACATCATATTGCTGTTGTGCGGTTCGTGGTAAGTTAATTCCAGCTTTTCCATACGTCCATTGTGTCAGTCCGCTACAATCAAAAGAAGTAGTCGGGGAAGCTCCACCGTAAACGTATCGCCAGCCCTCATATTTCAGTGCTTCGTCCATGATGGCTTGTACCGTATCATCATCAAACTCTGTTGTGACAAGATACTGCGTTACCAGTTGCACATAAAACATATTGCCATAGTTGTATCGCCAGCCCCCATTGATAGGTATGGCTATGGGATTGGGGTAAGACACTTTTTCGCCACCTGAATACTCTTTTGAGAAACTTTGAGCCAGTTCAAAGGTATATTTATTTCCACGATTAGCCACATACCCTAAGAAACCACCACCATAATTGTAGGACTGGATAACCGATTCTAAATCTACACTGAGCCTTTCGCTACTGGCTAATAATTCACTGAAATACTTCACACCTTGCTTAATGGATTCTTCTGTACTCAATGAATTAGGTGGAAGACCGAGGGATTCCGAGGACTGCATAACATCTTCCGCAGTACCGCCCGATTCCACCTGTATAATCGCAAGAAGTATGTTGACATATTCTTCAACGCCATATTCTTTGGCATATTTTTCTACCATAGGCTTATGAGCCAGCACTTCTGCGGAAACATTCACACCTCCATAATGAATATTGGAAATTCCGCTGTCCTGTTCATCTGAAAATAAAATGGCAACAAACAGAAGCAGTGAGAAGACCATCAAGAATAATCCAGAACCACCAATCACTAAAGTTTTCAACTTCATGGTTTCTTACCGACTTTCTTAATGGTGGCGGTTTTGATTGGTGGTCTACTTCTTGTATTTTGTAGTGGTACTCTTTGAACAGTAGACGGACGTTCTTTTGTGATTGGACGTTGTGAAGTTCTATCTGCTGTAGTGGTTGAAGTTGCTGGCTTTTGAACGGTTTTTTCTTGAACGGTATTGCCTTGGCGTTCCACTTTTGGACTTGAAAAATCGGACTTAACTGCTGGACGCTCTTGTTTGGCTTGTTGAGATTCCTTATATGAAGTCTGAATATTAGACTGTTTTGAGGTCTGTTCATCATGATATTGTTCTTGTCTTGTAGTCGGTCTTTCATGAACAGAAGAAGCAGGCTGTTTTTTCTGTTTGACCTGTTCCATTTCAGAGCGACGCTTCGCAATGGTTTTTCGCCTTTGTTCCTGCTGTTCCTTGCGTCCACTGGCTCTGTCCGCTTTGGTTTGAGAAATACTACTGGTTAAATCACGGACATTCTCTTTTACTTTGGATTTTCCTTGATATACTGCATATCTTGCATTGGTCGGCAAATCTTTAACCTGTTCTTTCAAACCACTAGCAGTGTCTACCATTCTGTCTTTGGTATCAGCTACTGTACCGATGGTTTGACCGATACGTTTTCCAAGTGTTGATTTTTCCTTTCCGTCTGGTCGGGAGTGATCTGCTTGTGTCCTTGCAGAACTCCCCGAACCCGACTGTCCTTTTTTACCTGTAACAATGGCAGACCCAGCCCCTAGAGTAGTCATGGAACGTCCAAGTTTCCGCTGTAGACGGTGCATGTGAGCGTGCATAAGCATACGAGGTTTTCTCATCACACGACTTCCCACACTTTGAGAATCGTTACTCTGTAGAGAAAACATACTCATTAAATCGCCCAGCTTGAAGTAGATTCCTGCAAAGGTCACAATCTGTAGAAAAGCAATCAAAAAGAACGGATAACCAGCCGATAAGGTATAGAGCATGGTTGAAATACTAAATGCTGTCGTAATAATCAATGTGATTCCAGCTCGTGTCAAAATGGTATTAAAGAGCTTTGTTATGGCTCGTTTTGACATACCATCAAATGATGGAATCATGCTTAAAATAAAGCTCACAGGCAGAAACATAGCATAGATGATAAAAAGTACCTGCGAGAAAATCATGATTCCTGTTAATAGGAATACAAATATGGAAATCCCAATATTGAAGACAAATAGGAAGAAGACTGTACCTAAACGGTTAATGGTCTTTGTAATGGTTAGATTGGTATTGCTTCTGTCTTCAATTTCTTCCGCAACAATTTTTTCTCTGTCTTCGCCATTGTTGGAATCTGGGCTGGTGGAGAGCAGGCTTTCCACACGGTCAATACCGATACTTTCAATGTCTGAACTGTTGTATTGAAGCAGTAGCCACGGTTGCTGAACCTGTATGGAAAACAGGCTATCTCTGATTAAGTCCACGCTGTCCTTGCCTTGACTATCGGAATGGGGCATGACAATCTTCGTGCCAAGTGATAAACTGGCATTACTGATGTCTGATGAAAAGTCATTGATTTTTTTAATGTAGTCGGGAGCGTAGGCAATAAAGGAAGCCGATAGGATAAACACCAGCACAAAATTCATAATGGCATGAATTGCCTTTGTGGTTTCTCTCTTTATCAGTCCCGTATAGGCAACATAAACCCCAAGAACCAAAATCAAGAGTAAGAGGAATCCAACATAGAAACCCTCTGTTGAAAATCCGTTTGCACTCACACCAGCTAAGGTCTGCATATTCTTACCAATGGAATCTGCTGTAGCGGAAATGAAGTCTAAGGAATAGGCTTCCTGTACTAAGTAACCTGTCGCATTGGAAACATACAAACTGATTGTCCAAATAAAATTGGTAATGGCATATAGTCCATACATGACCTGTTTTCCAATCCCGTCCGACCAGTTCCACGGAAGCCAGCCCCAGCTATTATCCACATAAAAATCCAGTTGATAGTTTTCAAGTGGGTATCGGCTGTATTCATTTGCCACATTGACCGTATCATCTACCAAGCCCGCAGCTTGAACCACCGTTCCCAGCATGGCTAAAAGAAAAATGGCAATCACAAGTGTGAAAGCCACTGTCATTGCCACTTTACCTAGACGTTTCAGCGTCCAGTTTGATTTTATTCTGTTTACTATTGATGGTTTCACATTTACACCTCTTTTCGCACAGGTGGTCTGGTATCAAAGGCATGGAGCAGTTCTTCAAATACAGGGTGGAACTGTATCACACCGACACGACCATATAAATCACTGATAAGGCATTGCCCGTTTTCCAAATCACGCAATCGCTTCTGATTGTTTTCGTCCTCTGGGTCTACACCAAAAAAGGCTAAGGTCTTTTTAATCTCGTTAAGGTCAGTGGAACGAAATGCAAATTTTAAGCCGAGGTTATTTTTCAGTTTTTCATCTAAGAGGTCGTCTGTATTTTGGGTCACGAAATATACCCCAGCGTTCATAGCACGACCAGCCCGAACCAGCTTCATAGATAGTGTTTTTCCTTGTGCTACCTGTAAAAAGCTCCATGCTTCGTCTAAATCTACAATCTTGAAAATGCTTCGGTCTGTATGGATAAAGTCTAAAGCAAAGGTACTAATGACAATCAGCATAGCAACGGATAAAAGCTCCATAGTGGTATATTCCTCAAAGGAAGTTTCCTTGTCGGGAAGTACCAAGTCCGCAACCTGTATAATGTTCAGTTGTTTTTCTAAGCTGATAGACTGCTCCACATAACCATTACTGAATAATAAATGTGCAAAGTCATAGTCTGTAAAACTTTCGATATGGTCGGCTATACTGGTACTTAGTGGCGTATTCTCAACCCGTAATTCCTCAATCACTTTCATCAACCCTCGTACTTCACTATTGGTTACTGCACGAATGGCTTTTCTAAGGATTGGGAAGCGTTCCCCATCACGAGAGGAAATCCCCGTAAGGAATGTCAGAATATCAATAGCCAGTGATTCAGAATCTTTGGGATTTTTCATAATCACATAAGGGTCAAGTAAGCCTTTGTTTTTCTCATCAGAAGTCAGAGTGACGATATTGATTTCATGGGAAATCTCTGGCAAGGTTTCTTTCCATCTGCCACGTTCTGCTTTTGGGTCTACAATCACTGCTTGTGCCCCATAAAGCACCGCATAATAGACGATAAGGTTATTCGCAAAGGATTTACCACCACCCAGCGAACCAACAAAAGCCGACGCTAACGCATTGGTTACTGAACCCTTAACCCCTTGACTGGCAAGAGCAGGTTTCAGATAGACATTGCGTCCAGTATCTAAGCTGTAGCCAACATAAATCCCCTCATTTTCCCCCAGCATTTGAGTAGCACCAAAACCTAAACCAGCGAGGAAATCAGAGGTCACGTATTGAATATAATCATTCATATAACGCTTGCTGGCAGGTAAAAATTCTTCATGTAAGCCGAGCATATCCCCAAATGGTCGTACCAGTTTTACGCTTAAATCGTCATAAAAATCTTTCACTTCATTACAACGACGTTTGAGTTCGTCAAGATCATTTGCTGATACCCTTACCACATAAGACAGCTTGTACATAGATTCCTTGCTTTGGTCTAAATTGGTTTCCAGCTCATTCACACTTTCCAGAGCTTCCGCCACATTGGAGCTGGTTTCATTATCACTTTGCCAAGCGTGGTTATCCAAGTCTTTCAGTTCTTTCTTTTTATTGCGGACAGTAGATAGGGCTTTACGATTCGCTACAATTTCCACATTCATTGACGTATCAATCGGGAATGTAAATTGCTGTTGCTGGTAGTAGAAGATTTCAGAGGACGGGAAGTCCAGTTCTCCGACAATGCTGTTAATGGTAAAGTAAGCTACATAGACGGTTTCATCTTCCTGCTGGATTTTCAAATATCGCTGTTTTTCTTCCACCAAACAGCGAGTAGGCTTAATCAAGTCATAGTATTTAATCAGCGTTTCATTATCCAGCTTTTTCTTTGATAGATGGTACTCATACTCTTCATAGGCAGTGCCTGTCTGTCCGTAAAGGTGTTCAATCAGATAGCCGAAGTCGTCCTTATCTAACCTGCGGATTTTGAAACGACGAGAGATTTTATTTTCTAAGAGCTTTTCCATCTTCTGAAAACGCAGGATTTCATCATTACTCATACTAACAAAATCGCCCATCAGCTTATGGTTCACATCATAGACAAAATCAGACAAAGCATTTTTTGCTTCAACGGTAAGACTTTTCATAGAAAACTCCTGATCGTTGAGAAGCAACTTAAAGCCGATAAAGAAACGGTAGTTCACTTGATTTTCGCCAATCATGGATATTAAAGCGTCTGTCTGTTGGTCGATTTTGTCATAGGCAACCGCTTTGAGCTTGCCAGTGACTTCATTTTTGGAACGCTCTTGTGCAGAACGTATGCTGGATTCTGTACTGATTTGTAAAGCATGAATTTTGCCATCACGATTTTGTGCGATAAGCTGTCTGAAAGAATCATGCACTTGTATTTTCTGTTCTGGACTTAGAAATGAGTAATTGTAAGGAACAAGCTCATAGTAAGCATAACATTCCCCGTCTTTATTCCAGACGAGATTGTTTTCAATGTATTTAATTGGATATGCCATAAAATTCACTCCTAACTGCTGTAATGGCTTCTTGTGGCTGGTTTCTGCCAAGCGTTACTTTTTTTCCTGCATAGGTCAGCTTTGGTCGCAGTGCATAAGCAATGACAGACTTCAAAAATCCATAAGGCTTTTTACCATCAAAAGTTTTTGTAGACATAAACCATGTGAAAGCCACAGGAATCCCAAAGTATTTGAGAAATGCTCCCTCTATCATGGAAAGAGGGGGCAAGTTGCCAAGTATCATCACTGCAAAGAGTGACACGACAAACCATGTCATTTGCGTAAAGGTTATGGGAAACGGAAGTCTAAAATCATTGATAGAATACAGTACCTTTTCCACAGACCAGATACTGGTATAGCTTCGTATTTTCTTCATGTAATCAATCCTTTCATAAAAAATAGGGGTAGCTGATTGAGCCACCCCGTAAAATAGAAAATCTGCCAGTAGTAATGTACCGACAGATTTAATAGACGATTTCAAAAATCCCATGATTGGTTGAGATAAACGTTCCTGAAAGGTCTAAATCCCGACCATAGGCTTGATAATCAATATAGTTTTGAAGACTAGCTGGTACTTCGCCTAAAGCACCCGTTTCTTCAATGTAGTAGCGTGCCACGTCATACATATCATCACAATCGGAATGAATGATAATATCCTCTTGATGTTCGCTTAGTTCTTCAATGCTTGAAAAATGAGTGAGCAGAGCAGATAGCTCCGATTGTAATTCTTCGGGTAATTCCGATACCATTTCCCATAGTCGATTGAGTTCGCCAATGGAAGTGTATTCGTCAACCGTAAAGGGTAACTCGTAGTCATGAATGGCGTATTCCTCATATTCATCATTCAAGCCGATTTTCTCTTTGACTTCCTCAAAGTCAATGGGAAAGGTAAACCACGCACCGACCAATTCGCCCTCATTGTATTTGCCTAAATTCGCAATATAGACTTGCATATCGTCCATATATTCACGTCCTTTCTTTGTAGAGATTCAAAAATCCCTACCGCACTTCGTTTGGTGTACCATTCCTTTGCGGAACATAAGAAAACCACTTATATTCCACAAAAGAACGGTTTTATTTAAGCACCAATAATGCGATTGAATAGCTCTAGTAAAATGTCTTTTACTCCAGCAGCGTTGAAGACTAAGCCAACCGCAATAATCGCAATAATTAAAAAGCCAATCAGTTTGCTAAACTCACGCTTGAAGCCAAGATACAAGCCAATCACAACGATTGCTAAAAGCACCAGTGATTGAGCGTTTGATAGAAACCAGTTATAAAGGTTTTGTCCAAAATTCATAAAAATGTTCTCCTCTCTATATTCAATGAATTTGTATTTGAGTTATTTTTTTGTTGTTATCACGTCCTGTTCTTTTACTGACTGTTGCTTCAAAATCTGCTTGTGTCGGTCTGTCAGTTTCGCATGGTCGAGAATGTCTTTTACAACCTGCGTCTGGTTGATTTCATCAAGTTTAATCGCAACCTTTAAGGTCGGGGCAACTTGATGAGATAGCCAGTTCAGCGTCCTTTGGAAGGAGTAAGGCTCTGGTTTTGTGGTTAGTTTTAATCGTTCACGATTGTTCCCAATAAACCAAGCCCATTCTTCATTCAGTTTCCAATCAGAACGAGGTTTGGAATCGTCTTTATCTACAAAACGGATATACCGATTGATAATTTTAAAGGCGGTATGCTCTGGATTGTCATAGACGAGTAAATCACGGACTGCATAATAGGCACGCTCATTTTTCAATCGAATCTCAAAACGGTTTTTTACTTCTGCGTCTTCAATGGGAATATCATTTTTCTTGTACTGCTCGTAGTCCTTTTCATAGATACAGAAATAAACTTCACTTTGTAATGAACCGATATAGAGGGTGTTTCCCATACATTCCTTTTCCTCTTTGCGTACCAGTTCGCCACTGCGATAGCTTTTAAAACTGCGGAAGACGGAGATACATTCTTCCTGTTGGCACTTTTCAGTGAGTACAGGGATATTTAAAATCCCTGTCTTATCGTTAATGGCAAGGTCAAGGCGTTTCATCACACCGCCAGCCACCAAAACGTCCATAAAGAACTCATACCAGCTTCTTTGTTGTGCCAGAAGATAGCTTTCAAATTGTCTGCACCCACGACCTTTCAATTCCACCAGAACTCCTTTGTCCAGTTCATGGGAGCAAAGGACGAATATGTCGCCTAAAGCATAATGCTCTGAATAAGAATAGAAACCATAGTCCTCATGAAGAAAATAGGACAGTTTCAGTTGTAAGATGTTTTCGACCACCTGCTGTACGTCTGTTGTCGGAAAGCGAATTCTTACATAATCAAACAGCATTTCAAGGGGAGCGTCGGGATTGAAGCGTTCCAGAGCTTCCCAAAGGGACTGCTGTAAATCCTCTGATGGCTTGACTTTTCCTGTTTCAATATCGCTTAGATACTGCCTTGTAATACCAGTCGCAACAGCTAAACGGTTTTGAGATAGTCCATAAGCCAAGCGTTTTTCTTTTAAATGCTGTAACCAAGTTTGTTCATTCAGTAAAAATCCCTCCAATCAAAAAGGCGTATGTCAACTTTTAAAGCCCATTTGACATACGCTGAAATTTTGTAAATCCCTTGTAACCAAAGGATTTTCTAATGTTTTTTTGACTGTTTCCTGTCGATTTGTACCCCCCTGTTAGATACGGGGGGTTAAGTGCTGGCGTGGCTATTGCCACACCAGCCAGCAAGATCAGTCCACACCTGCGACTTCCGCTTCGCACGTCGCCTGCGTGGACTGTCTGCTGTTGGATAACTTTTTAATTTCCTCCAAGAAATCATATCCTTTTGGTACAAGGGGAGTATAAAACTCTGATATGACACTTGTTCCTACATCAACATAGCCACGACCTTTGATTCGCTTTAAGAAGAAATCCTTTTGTACGTCACTGCCAAACATCATGCCATAGCCCATTTCAGACATACGACCTAAAGCCACTCTGAAATTAAACTGATCACGGATTCCGTCGCCTAAATATTTTGCGTCTGGACGTTGACAAGCCAGTATTAGAAAGAAGCCAGCTTGACGACCTAACATGACAATCTGTTTCAGCTTATTCATAACTGCGGTGTTTTCTTTTGTTCCCAGCATTTCCATGAAAGCGACGTATTCATCAAAGATTAAGAAGTGTGCCGGGAGACCTAAGTAAGCATAATTTTTGCCAGTCTTATAGTTCTTCATCTGCTTCATTTCCTCACTACGTTTCATCATTTCTTCATAGAATGTTTCAATGCAAGAAAGCAAGTCTTCTTTTCTATAGTAGACATTTGCCATCACAGAACCTAAGTCCGCAAGATCAGCATTTTTCGGGTCAAGAATATACAGTTTTGAATCTGTATGAAGCAAGGCTTCAATCAGTGTCAGTATAAAGTAAGTTTTACCGCCACCTGTACCACCAGCAATCAACATATGAGGGAGCTTATCATATTCCCACCATACGTTTTTCATTAAGCGAAGTTTACCATCTTTAGCTTCTACTTCATCAATAGAAATACGACTGGCTATGGTGTCATAGAGCAAAGTATATTCCACATAGGAATCCTTTAACTCTTTATCCGTCAGCTCACAGTACAAGCCACTCTCTAATTTCTTTTCCAAGTGTAAGAGTTGGTCTTGATATTTTCCCAGCGTGATTTCCACCCGTATCTGTATCAAGCCATTTTTAAGTCGATAATACATTTTAGGGAAGTAGGTTATCTTTTCCTTTGTACGACCAGCACTATCTTTAAAGAAACCCTCTGTTTTGACCTGTTCAGATTCATACCACTTGTTTTCAAGTATCATCTTTGCCAGTTTTTGACGGTGGTAAAGTTGTTTAACCGTATCATAGCGAACCCGTTTGAATACAAACGCTACCAGCAAGCAGATAAGAATTGCGACACTGAAACTGATAATTAAATAGGGAATGTCAATCTTATCTGCTTGTGATAGGTTAAAATCCTGCCAGTTGATCTGCTGGATTGTCTTCACATGAAACAGTCCGACAACCAGCAGGAAAACAGGCAGGAGTGACGCTATCGTAAAATGAAAGACTAAATCTTTACCAGATGGGCGAATCCTTTTACCACGCTGTTTCATGCGAAAAAGTCTCCTTTCTACCTAGCGACTATTTGTCTTGTGTCGGTTCTTTCTTTGCTTGTGGTTGAGCTTTGAATGAACTAGAATCCTTTGTCAGCACAATATCGTCTGCCTTGATATACCAGTCAACATCTGCTCCTTGATAGGTGGCAGTAGCAACGGTGTCCGCAATGGGATTGATAAGTTCCACCCGTGCGTTATAATCAAACTCTTTCAAAGGCACGCTGGCAGGAATACTTACTTGAATCATGCGTCCTTGTCCTTTGGATTTTAAGTCATAGGTACGTTCCTTGATTTCATCTGAAACCGACCCGTCTTCATTTTGGATTCTCACTTCACGACGTAGAGCAGAGAATTTCAATTCTCCAAAAGTCGTGTCTTTATCTAATACAATGCCATTTGCTAATCTCATCATTTTTCCTCTCTTTCTTTATTCTTTTATCATGTCGTCAGCATGTAAAAGGTAATTTGTAAAACCACGAGTGCCGATTTTGTAGCCCTCTGCGGTAATACGTGGATTGACTAACTTCACACGTTCCTCAAAGCCGAAATGTTTTTCGCCAGCTTCAGCAGGAAGCACCACCACAATATCATCTGCTCTTTGAACATCAGAATAGAGATTATAGCTTCTTGATAAGACAGTTAGCCGTCCGTTGATTCTTCGCTGAACGACTTTATCCTCGCCAGCAAATTCTAAATTGCCGAATGTTTTTTCCATGTTGGGAATCACAAATTTAAGTTCCATATTTTTACCTATCCTTTCTTTTTTATTGGCTGAATGAATGTTTGATGGTCTTAAAGAGTGGGGAACGACCTTTTGATTCTTGATTTTTTGTTTTCATAAGTTCACTTCCTTTCAAAATCGGGTAAAAAAATAGACACCTCATTTTTTGAAGTGTCTACCTATTAAATATTCAAATTTTATTGGAAGTATCTTTATATCTTCACTTTTCAAGGATAAATCGTCGTATCAAAGCTCATTCATAAGTAGTAAATTAGTAGTAAATTGAGTGGTTTTGACCTTGATAAAGTGTGATAAGTCCAGTTTTTATGCGGATAACTAGATTTTTATGCTATTTTTTACATAGCAAAAACTGTGAAAGATGTACGATCTTTACTCCATTAACATTTCCCGCAGCAAATTCATCCAATGTTACTACATATTTGGGATAATGGTCCTTTATCTCAAGAAGATTTGCAACTTCACGGTCAGATTCCTCTGGAAGTCTGCGGCATACCTGCACATAAACACGATCATCACGCTTAACTGCTACAAAGTCAACTTCTTTTTTTTCGTTTTTGCCTACATATACTTCATATCCTTTTCTTCGCAGCTCAAAATACACGATATTTTCAAGCATGGCTGCAATTGATTTCGGGTTAAAACTCATGATGCTGTATTTCAGAGCAGCATCGGCAAGGTAAAATTTCTCCTGTGTCTTCAGTACTAACTTACCCTGTAAATCATATCTTGGACAGCGGTAAATGACAAAAGCTTTCTCAAGCCACTCTAAATAATTGTATACAGTTTCAACAGATAGAGCACGGCCTTCATTTTTTAGAAACTTAACAATGACGTTTGCTGAAAAGGTTTTGCCCACGTTCTCCACAATATACCTTACGACCCGGTTAAACAAATCAAAGTTCTTTACCTGATGCCGCCTGGTAATGTCGCTGCTAATCACAGAAGTATAAATGCCTTCCACAATTTGATATGAGGACCGTTCATCAAAGTTACCCAGAGCAACAATGGGAAAACCACCCATGCGGATGTATTCATTCAGCAGCTCTTTTTCAGAGAGCCTGCTGTTTTTCTTAAATGCAAGATACTCGGCAAAAGACAAGGTGTAAACAGGAATGGAGATGTATCTGCCTGTAAGATAGGTGGATATTTCACTGGACATCAGTTTGGAGTTTGAACCTGTAACATATATATCTGTGTCCGCATCCTCAAGGAGGCTGTTAATTGCCTTTTCCCAGCCGTCTACCTCCTGTACTTCATCAAGCAGGAGATAATACCGGCCAACATCGGACATCTTCTCTTTTATGCCTTGATACATTTCTTTAGCGGTCATTCCATCATCAAAGTTTTCCGAGGTATAGCGCAAACTGATAATATGATCTGATGGGGTGCCGCTTTCCAACAGATCTTTTCTAAGCATTTCTAGTATAGTAAATTTACCACAACGCCGTATTCCTGAAAGTATTTTTACAAGCGGCACATCACGGTAGGTTCTAAGGATATCTAAATATCTTGGTCTAATAATCATGGCATAGCCCTCCCTTTAATAACATATCTAAAAATTATATAATCTTCAATAGTATTTACTTAGAGTTAGAAAAAACTATAATTCCTTATATAGCTTTTTGAGTTATAAATTATATGGTTTTTTTCTGGCTTTCAGCTATAATAGAATTATTAGACCATAGGGCAGCAATTTTGTTCAACACCAGTTTGACAGATACAAATTTACTATTATGGAGGACAAAGAAATGTTAATCAGAGAATATCTCCCTTCGGATTGCATGGAAATAACAGAACTTTTTTACAATACAGTTCACATAGTTAATAGCAAAGATTATACGAAAGAACAAGTAAATGTCTGGGCACCCGGACAGGCAGATCTAGAAAAATGGAACCTGTCACTTCAGGAACATTATAGTATTGTCGCGGTTGAAGGAGAAACCATTGTCGGCTTTGGAGATATAGATAACACAGGTTACCTTGACCGTCTATATGTGCATGCAGATTACCAGAGAAAAGGGATTGCCACCGCCCTGTGCAATCAGTTGGAACAGACTGTCCAAGAGAAAATTGTCACCCATGCTTCTATTACTGCAAGACCTTTTTTTGAAAACAGAGGATATAAAGTTATAAAAGAACAGCAGGTAGAACGGCAGGGAATTTATCTTACAAATTTTGTTATGGAAAAAACAGATAAAGGAGTACACAGCTATTATGGAAAATAAAAAAGTCTTTGCAATGAAGTTTTCTGACATATACCCTCTGCTTGTTGCAAAAGCAGAGCGGAAAAACCGCACAAAACAGGAAGTAAATGAGATTATCTGCTGGCTTACAGGTTATACAGAAAAAGAATTACAGTCCCAGCTTGATAAAGAAGCTGATTACAGTACTTTTTTCAACGAGGCACCGCAAATAAACCCTCATTGTAAGCAGATCAAAGGAACAATATGCGGCTATAGAGTCGAAGATATTGAAGATCCATTGATGCAGAAAATCAGATATCTGGATAAACTCATTGATGAATTAGCTAAAGGAAAGGCAATGGAAAAGATTTTAAGAAAATAAAAAACAGCACTTAATACTATTTATCATGTTAAGGCTTATGGAGGTCTTCTGTTGAATAAAGAATGGTCAGAATTAAATAGAACAATGCAGACACAGATCAAAAAAGATGCTTCTTTTCATGAGGGAATAGAAACTCTTTTGAAGCTGCGTCAGCAATTAGTTGATACATTGTATCAGCTCAAAGATGAATTGAACAGAAAAGATTTTAATGCAATCCCTTTTATAAATGCAGGTGGCTATCATAGTAAGACAATTGCTTATTCAATATGGCATATCTTTCGAATAGAAGATATCGTTGCACATACCCTCATCTGCCAGGACGAACAAATTTTCTTTTCAGGTGAATACCAGAAATACATAGGTTCTCCCATAATCACAACCGGAAACGAACTTGTAAAACAGCAGATTGTAGAATTTTCAGAAGCCTTAAATTTAGAGGAATTATATCGTTATGCTACATTAGTAAAAAATAGTACAGATACTATATTAGAAAACCTTTCTTTTACAGATTTAAAACGTAAGATGACCGATACCGATAAAGAACGCTTAATATCATTAAACGTTGTAAGTGAGGACGAAGAAGTACGCTGGCTGATTGATTACTGGTGTGGAAAAGACGTCAGAGGATTAATACAGATGCCTTTTTCCAGACACTGGATAATGCATATAGAAGCATGTCTGCGTATTTGCAAAGGTATAAAACAAAAAAGAGGTTCACAAAGACAGGAATAACCTTTAAAACGAATAGGAGATAATTATGAATTGTATCATCAGAGAATGGAAAATTGAAGATAAACATAAACTTTCTGAATTGTTGAATAATAAAAAAATTCAGAACAATTTGCGTGATGGATTACCCTATCCGTATACCGCAGATGACGCAGAAGAATATATTGTATCCATGCTTTCTGCAGATAAGACTAAAACATTCGCATTTGCGATTACCGTAAACGATATAGCAATTGGCAGTATCGGAGTATTTCGATGCGGCAATATTCATTCCCGGACTGCCGAAATGGGTTATTATGTAGGTGAACCATATTGGGGAAAAGGATTCGCAACGAGCGCAGTAAAGCAAACTTGCAAATATATATTTGACAATACTGACATTATCCGGATTTTTGCCGAACCATTTGCCTACAATACTGCTTCCTGCCATGTACTGGAAAAGGTGGGTTTTCAGTTTGAAGGAACACTACATAGCAATGCAGTTAAAAACGGGAAAATAATAGACATGAAAATGTATGCTTTAGTGAAATTTAATAGCTGTGAAGGAGATAACTAATGATTATAAAAAAAGTTACGGGCAGCAAAAAAGAATATATTGATTTACTGCTGTTGGCTGACGAGCAGGAAAGTATGATAGATAAATATCTGGAAAAAGGGGAAATGTTTGTTTTAGACGATAATGGTATAAAAGCCGAATGCGTAATAACCAAAGAAGACGATGGCGTTTATGAGCTGAAGAATATTGCCGTGTTGCCTGATCATCAGCGGAAAGGTTACGGAAAAGACCTGATTGAATATATTATTACTCATTATACAGACTTAAGTGTCCTGTATGCCGGAACAGGGGACTGCCCTTCTTCCCTTTCCTTCTACCATAGCTGCGGGTTTACAGAATCACACAGGGTAAAGAATTTTTTTACTGAAAACTATGACCATCCTATATACGAAGATGGAATACAGCTGGTTGATATGGTTTATTTGAAAAGAAAGCGAATTAATATAAAATAAGCGGCAGTCGCCAAGGTCATGTAAACATGACTTTGGCTCGTTGCTCGCGGGAATAACACAGTTCATAAAAAGGCAGCCCAAAGTGAAATCTATCCACCGTTTTATCACACCCGCAGACGTGTTATGACTCGGTTTCCTCTTCTGTCCCGGTTTTTTTTCTGTCCATGATTAGTTTCATCCCACCAATTGATAATAGGATTACTGCAACCATTACGATACTCTGAAGCTGGCCGTAACTGGAGCCCAGAACGATGGCAAATACGATGGCCAGACCAAATGGGAGGACAGCCGCCTTGAAGTTTTTTAACAATACCGGCAGTACCATCGGTCCAAGAAGTGCAGGGAACATGTTGTCAAATGCCGGTGAAATCACAGGGTTGGACAGCAGCGGCACTACCAAAGGTGCCAAAAACAGCATTCCTGCAAATACTATAATTGTAGTTACGAAAGCCGAGGTTGCAACTGCTATAATTGAGACTACCCGTCCTTTCTCACTCCCTTCTTCACACTCCATTACACGCATGGCGTTCAGTGCTGCAGGGAGCTTCATATTCTGCACATTTCCTGTCGAGGATGCCAGATATACCGCGCCCGGTCCGATTATAGGAGCCATAGCCAGCTTTTCACATAAACCTGTGATGCCAAAAATAACTCCGATCGGGGCTGAAACGGTGAGAACCTGCTTCCAGTCGAGGGTAATTCCGAATATGAGAGTAATTCCCAGAGGGACAGATATAAACAGAATCCCAACCACCAGAGTTGTTAAAATACCCAGCCTGTGAATTTTATTATTAAATTGTTCGCCGCTCTGCATATCAGATACCTCCTATCACATTTGTAACGATACAGGCCGATGCCATTCCTGCCACCATGCTGATCGCAAAAGAAAATTCTTTCAGTGGTTTCCACTTTTTCGATGCTTTTTCCAGCAGGAACATGGAGCCGGCAGAAACTATAATGGTTACTATTGCTGTAACATTTTTATAATCAACGATGTACGGTGCGGAGAATGTAGCCATCATTCCAAGAAACATAATAGAAGTCATCATCGTTGTAAACGCCATGTTTTTACTGCTTAGTGACTGCATCTTCTTGTCATATTTCTTCAGGATCAGTACTGCCAGGCTTGACAGCATGATTCCCAGAGTTACGGCCCACATAATCATGACATATGTATCCGGTGTAAAATTACCACTTGATAAACTATCGTACCCGGCCGCCGTAACTGCCATATTGGCCGACATTGTCTCATAGGTTGCCGAACCGATGACACTGAGCCTGAGCCACGGGAAAAAGCGGCCCAGCGCAGGCATCAGTATAACGTAACTGATCAGAATCGGCAGAGACGGTACAATAGAGAAAACCGAGCTGCTTTTTATGATCTTTTTTCTGTCTGCTTTATCAATTCCAATCTCCCCTGAGCGTCTCCATGCGGCCCGTAGAAACAGTGCGGACTGGATCATGACAAATATAATCACGATACCGCATAAAACTGCCATCCATCCACTGTTTGATATAAAAGAATAACTATCACCCATTATTTTCCTCCTGATTGAGCCTTTCAGGCCTGACTGTATGCCATCCGGCCCATTACTATTTTTACTGTTCTTTCAATATCGCAGGTTTCTGGCCTGCAGGTATCATACTCTCATAGGTTCTTCCGTCCATTGTTTCTGCCAGATCAGCCTTTGCTTTTTCAACGATATCCGGGGTTTCAAGAAGATTCACTGCTGTAGCCGCCAGCACCTGTGCCGCGAAAAACATTCCCTTATGGGCAATGGAACTCTTTCCCTGGGCAACAGCCTGCCATGTATGCAGTGCTGTACCTAATGCAAAACAGGCAGAACTGAAACATGCCGTAGGAATGCATTGGCTGACATCCCCCACATCATTGGATCCCTGCTTCAGGCCTACCGGGGGAAGAATCAGTTTTGACACAGGCTGACTAAGCACCGCTTCTGCTTTTTCTCCCAGAAACTTCTGTGCCGCTCCTTTGATTCTCTGGATTTCATCCGCATCTGCAAGTTCTTTGTATTTTTTTGCATAATCCATATCCTCTCCGGTATATGGAATATTAGAAAATTCATTCATATTCTTAAGAACCAGTTCGTTCAGTGTCTTATTCGGGATGAGGTCTGCATAGGCAGAACATATTTCGATATCTACATCCGTCTCTGTCATCATGGCAGCCCCCCGGGCAACTTTATTGACCCTTTCCACAAGACTGACCGTGTCTGTATTTCTTGGGGCCCTGATAGCGTACAGTACTTCTGCCTTTGCCTGCACGACATTAGGCGCATCCCCCCCGGTATTTGTAATGGCATAGTGAAGCCTGCAGTCCGTCGGGATATGTTCTCTCAAATAATTGCAGCCTACATTCATCAGCTCGACTGCATCCAGAGCACTTCTTCCCAGATGCGGCGAAGTTGCCGCATGGGCGCTTATCCCCTTGAAGGTATACTTAACCCGGGCATTCGCCAGAGATGACATAGAGCATACGTGCATCGTATATGGGTGCCATGTCAGGCAGATATCACACCCGTCGAATGCATGTCCCTTCAGCATGAATGCCTTTCCTGCTTCACCCTCCTCAGCCGGACATCCAAAATACAGGACTGTACCCCCAAGCCCGGCTTTTTCTATATAGTCTTTTACCGCAACCGCTGCCTGTACTGACCCCGTCCCCAGAAGCTGGTGCCCACAGCCGTGGCCGCAGCTGCCTGCTGTTTCTTCCTCTTTTTTCATGATATCGGCTTTCTGTGACAGCAGCGGAAGGGCATCATACTCTCCAAGAAAAGCTATGACCGGTTTACCGGAACCACAACTGGCCTTAAAGGCCGTCGGAATCCCGGCGATTCCTTCTGTAATCTCAAATCCTTCTTCCCGAAGCTTCTCCATCTGCAGCCGGCTTGACTTTTTTTCCTGAAAGGCCGGTTCCGCAAATTCCCATATCTTATCGCTGATCTCAGCAAAGATATCCTTTTTTTCCTCAATCAGGCTGCTCAAAAGTTCTTTATTCACAAAAATATCTCCTTCTCAATTGTTTTTTCAAATACTCCTGCATGGGTTTATTGCAATAAAATCTTCGCTGACTTATAATAAATGCATGAACCAGCCGGCCGGCTTTTTGCAGGTATTTCAATGCTTAATTCTATTTTATTGTGTCTTCTGCCAGAATACCAATATTTATCCGGCATGGGGGTATGCACTTTGGTTATCCCGCCCCCTGTTTATTAAACCTGTTTCGGAAAAGGAGAATTTATGAATATTCAACAGATCGAATACGCTGTGGAAGCATCCAGAACCTTATCGTTTTCGGCCGCTGCTGAGAATCTTTTCGTATCCCAGCCCAATATCAGCCGTGCCGTTTCTTCTCTTGAGGCAGAGCTCGGTTACCAGATTTTTTCGCGTACCAACCAGGGGATCGTACTCACAGAAGAAGGAGAATATTTTATCCAGCATGCAGAGATTATTGCCGAACAGCTCCGGCAGATTAAAGGAAGCCGGCTCGATAAAAACTCCAGCCGGCTAAACATTATTTCCTCTTTTAACCACACTTCATTGTCAGAGGCGTTTATCAAATTATGCAAAGAATATGAAAACTGCAAAAGACTCGATCTTTCTCTTGCATCAGGCAATGTAAAGACTGTAATTAACGAGGTTTACCTGAACAAGGCCCAGATCGGCATAACTGCATTTGATGATAAGGCAATGGGACTTTACAGAGAACTTATGGGGGCTAAAGATATCACGATGACCTTGTTAAAAAGACTTCCCATGAACATCAATCTTCGAAAAGGCCATCCCGCACTGGAGGCAGGCATCGAAAATGTGTCTCTGAATTCATTGAAAAAATACGTACATATTTCCTACGATTTTAATAGAAGAGATGAATATCCAAGCCTGTTTTATATGGATCTGATCGACACCTGCAAAAATATTTCTGTGCATGATAAAGAAACACGCCGAAAACTCGTTTCATCCACAAATGCATTCAGCGTAGGATGTGTACAGCACCCCCTGGCTGCGGATAACGAAAACTGGGTCAGTATCCCGATCGCTGACATCCGCTGCAATATCGTATATATAAAAAAGAAAAACACAAAGCTAGGTGAAGAAGCACTTCGGTACATAGAATTAGTTCAAAATGAGCTCGACTACACCAAAAGTGTATAGCCGGCCGTATCAAATACAACAGGCTATACTTTAAATTTTTCAGTAATATTTCGCAGACTAACGCTTTATATCATAATTCATGTTCATCAAATTCTGGATTACGGAGACATCATCCGTGATATTCCCATCCCCGCGGATTGTATGCTTAATTGCGCTGCTCGCAACTGCAAAGTTCACCATATCTTCCGGCTCATATCCGTTCATCATGGCATAAATCAATCCGCTGGCAAATGCATCACCCCCGCCGACGCGGTCCAGAATATGAAACGAAAACAATTTGCTCTCATATGTCTGCCCGCAGTACCACATATATGCCTTTAAGCTGTTCTCGCTTCCACTGTATGCATAACGTACATGGCGGGCAATACATTTAAGGTTTGGATAGCGCTCGGCAAACACCTGAAAGACTGCCTCCTGCTGCCAAAAATCTGGTTGAAAGGGAATCTCATCCTTGACGTCTCCTTTTTCATGATTGCTCTCATCTATCCACAGGTGGTACGGCTCAATCCCGAGCAGAACATCCACATAAGGCAGACAGTCAGTGCAGAAATCTCTGGCTTCCTCCCATGACCACAGAGTACTGCGGAAGTTACCGTCATAGCTGACGGTAATTCCTTTTTTCTTTGCTGTTTTTAAACAGTCTGACACCAGTTTCCTGCAGTTTTCACCGAGGGCAGAGGTAATACCGCTTAAATGAAGCCACGTAAAACCATCCAGCAATGCATCTAAATCAATTTCACTGAAATCATATTCTGTAATGGCACTGTTTTTCCGGTCATAGGTTACTTTACTTGGACGGATCCCATACCCATTTTCCAAATAATATGTACCCAGCCGGTGTGTCGGTGTCTCCTCAGGTGTGCTTAAAATCATGGGGGTACAGTTGACATCATTGCTTCTCAGCATTCTGACCGCACTTTTTCCGAGGCTGTTATTGGGAACTACAGAGAAAAAAGTACTGTCTATACCAAGATTTGCAAGGGCCAGGGCGATATTCGCCTCACTTCCCCCATAACTTGCTTCGAAGTTTGCCGCCATTCGGATTTTCCCATAATCAGGCGGTGTCAGGCGCAGCAAAATCTCGCCGATCGTGATAAACCTGTGGCGGTTTTCCCTTTCTCCGGTTAATGAATTATTGTATTCCATAGGACTTCCTCCTCTGCGGTCTTTCCGCTTTTTTGTCTCTTAATATTCCAGATATGCACCTTTCATCGGGCTTGCCGCATGCTCACTGAACATACGGAGTACTCCTTTTTTGTACTTCGGTACACGGGGTTTCCAGTTTTCACGGCGCTGCTTTAATACAGCATCTATTTCCGCCATACTCTTTGGTACGCCCGCGATTCCTACGATATTCAGCTTCCGTCCGGCTATATCGATTTCAATCAGATCTCCTTCTTCTACAAGTGCAATCGGGCCTCCGTCGACCGCTTCCGGGCTGCAGTGTCCGATCACCGGTCCCGTGGAGGCGCCGGAGAACCGCCCGTCTGTAATCAGTGCAATGCTTTTTCCGAGTTCTTTGTCACTGCTGATAGCCTCCGATGTGTAGAACATTTCCGGCATTCCGCTTCCCTTTGGCCCTTCGTAGCGGATAAAAACAGCGTCTCCTTTTTGAACTTTATGCTTAAGAACTGCATCCAGACATTCCTCTTCACTGTCAAATGGCCTTGCCTTTAAAACAGCTGTAAACATTTCTTTCGGACACGCTGTATGCTTGATGACAGCACCCTCCGGTGCCAGATTGCCTCTTAAGACAGCAATACTGCCATCCGTACCAAGAGCTTCATTATAAGGACGGATTATGTCCTCCTTTTTCAGTGATACCTGATAACGCCGGTTAAAGTCAGCGAGCCATTTCCCGCATCTCTCATAGAACCCGTTTTTCTTTAATTCATTGAGATTTTCACCCAATGTTTTTCCTGTAACAGTCATCACATCCAAATGCAGATGTTCCTGAATCTCTTCCATGATAGCCGGCACCCCTCCTGCATAGTAGAAGACCTCTGCCGGCCAGCGCCCTGCCGGGCGCACATCCAGAAGATAGCGGGCATTTCTGTGAAGACGGTCGAAAGTATCGCCTGTAATCTCAATTCCAAATTCATGGGCAATGGCAGGGATATGCAGAAGACAGTTCGTGCTCCCGGAAACAGCCGCATGGACGAGAATCGCATTTTCAAAGCTCTCCATTGTGACAATATCGCTGGGACGCATGTCCGGCATAGATGCAAGCCGCACCGCCTGTTCGCCTGCTTCTCTTGCAAAAGCCAGAAGGTCCGGGCTGGATGCCGGCATAAGCGCACTCCCCGGCAGTGCCAGTCCCAGAGCCTCTGCCATAATCTGCATGGTAGAAGCCGTTCCAATAAACGAACAGGCCCCGCAGCCGGGGCAGGCATTGCATTTTGCCCAGTCTAGTTTTTCTTTATCGATCTCACCTCTCTGGTACTTTGCACTGTACATTCCAAGCTGTTCCAGAGTCAGCATTTCCGGTCCGGCATTCATCGTCCCCCCCGGAACTACCACAGACGGGATGTTTACTCTTGCCAGTCCCATCAGATTTCCGGGCATCCCCTTATCGCAGCTTGCCAGATAAACACCGGCATCGAAAGGCGTGGCGTTGGCATGGATTTCAATCATATTGGCGATCATCTCACGGCTTACCAGACTATAGTTGATACCATCCGTCCCCTGACTCTCCCCGTCACAAATATCCGTGCAGTAATACCGGGCGCCGAATCCTCCGGCTTTTGCAACACCTTTTTGCACTTCTTCCACCAGCGTGTCCAGATGTCCGCTTCCCGGGTGGCTGTCCCCAAAAGTGCTCTCTATCATCACCTGTGTCTTTTCTAAATCTTCCGGCTTCCATCCGGTCCCGATCCTGAGAGGGTCAAGTTCCGGTGCCAGTTTCCGCATTTCCTGACTTTTCAATTTCATAGTAATCTCCTCATCTTTCTATATAATTTATTTTAACTCATATAATTTTTTGACAGACTGCTTCTCATGTTTATGCCACTACAAACCAGACAATTGTAGCTCCAATAATTCCCACAGCCCCTACTAAAGTCTCCATGACAGTCCATGTTTTCAGATTTGTTTTTTCATCCACCTCAAAAAGCGACTTGGAGAGCCAGAATCCTGAATCGTTCACATGACTGAATGCCGTCGCTCCGGCCGCAACCGCAATTGTAATAGTTGCAAGCTGAATCTGGGACAATTCCGCAATCGCGGGCATTGATGCCATAATCCCCGCTGCCATAGTCATAGAAACGGTTGCCGAACCGACAGAAATTCTTACAACTGCCGCCACTAAAAATGCGACAATCACCAACGGCAGCGGCAGGCCCCCGACAAAGTTCCCGAACACTTCACCAATGCCTGAATTTTGCAGAATAAACCTTAACATACCGCCGCCTGAAATCAAAAGAATGATGTTGCCGCAGGAATGCAGGGAGTTTGTCATAACAGAAGTAATATCTTTTATGCTGAACCCTCCACGGATTCCGAGAAAATACATCCCGCAGATTGTTGACAAAAGCAGCGCAATAACAGGTGTCCCTAAGAACTCTAATACAGGCTGGGCGGGTGCCAGTAACGGTATAATGGATGAAAGTGTATTTAAAATAATCAGGAATAACGGAAGCAGGATGATACAGACAATCAGTATAAAACTCGGCGGTTTTACGTTTTCTTTTTTCTTTTCCTGCGCCTCCCTTTCATTTTCAAGGTAAGAACTCGGAACAGCACAGTCAAACTTCCTGCCTGCAAATTTTCCGAATATGGGGCCTGCAATAATCATTGCCGGTATTCCCACAATAATGCCTAAAATAATGACATAACTTAACTCCACATTGAGCATCTCCGCCACCAGAACCGGACCCGGTGTCGGGGGGACAAATGCATGGCCGATTGCCAGACCCGCTAATAACGGGATTGAATAATGAAAGACCGACTTCTGCGTCTTACGTGCGATACCAAATGCAACAGGAATCAAAATTAATAATCCTGATTCAAAAAATACCGGCATTCCCACGATCAGCCCGGTAACACCAAGAGCCCATGAAGCCTTTTCCTCTCCGAATTTATTCAGGAGCGTGTCCGCAATTACCTCCACCCCGCCGGATACCTGCAGGATCGCACCGAACATAGAACCCAGGCCAATTAAAATAGCTATTGTCTGGAGCGTGGTCCCGACACCTTCTGCAAGCGTATCCGTAATCATTGTAAATGGCATACCAACCGCCAAACCAATAATCAATGCTGAAGTCATTATTGCAATAAACGGCTGAATCTTTACTTTAATAATCAGAAAAAGCAGCACAGCAAAGCCAATCAATGCACCTATAATCAATCTTTCTGAAGATGCTGTAAATTCAATCATAATGTTTCCTCCCAAACTCATTCTATACCCGAAATATGCGCATACCAACACACCGGCACATTCCTTATTTCTCTTTGCTCTATAACATATGACGTCTTATGTTTTTGTAATTTCATTATAATATTTAACTTAAAAACCGCAATACATCTGATGTATTTATTCCTATTTCCACTTAACGCACAAAAACAAGCGGGCATACGTAACAATATTCCCGCTTGTTCTGTACATTTTTCCTATATGTTTTTATTAAATGTCATTCCAGCCCCAAATACATCTGATGTATTTTTCTAATTCCGTTCCTCCAGCAGTTTCATGATTGCCTGACGGTTATAAGTCAGATGCGTAATCATCGCACACTTTGCGCCTACAGAGTCTCTGTTCAGAATAGCTTCTGTAATCGCCCGGTGTGTTTTTATTGTCTCCTCCATCAAAAGGCGGTGGGTGACGTTCGCAAAAGTCAGCACTGCCGTATTAATAACCGGAACCAGAAGCTCGACCACCTGATTCTTACTGCATCTTGCAATGCAGGTATGGAATTCTATATCTTTGTTAATATGTTCTGTTCCACTCACATAGAGTCTTTCGGTTTCTTCACACAGCCGTTTTAACGTTTTTAATTCCCCGTCCGTGGCATTCTTACAGGCAAGTCCGGCGATTTCCGGTTCTATCATCAAACGAACTTCAAAAAGCTGCAGGGCAAGCTCATACTTATCCTCTATCTGGTCCAAACCAAGTGGGTCTTCCCGCTGGGAGATCGTGCTAATCACATATGTACCGGCTCCCTGCCTCACTTCCAGAATACCTCTTGATACAAGCCCTTTCACCGCTTCACGGATGGTGCTCCTGCCTACACCAAACATCCCGGCAAGTTCAAATTCATTCGGTAACCTCTGTCCGACATTTACCGGTTCATTTAAAATGTACTGCATTAACCTGTCTTCAATCTGGTCGCCTAAAGGCTTTTTGTTAGATCTGTCAAAATTATACATATATCTGCTGCTCCGTTCTCGCTTCCCACATCATTTCCTTTCATAAAGGAACCTGATATGTTCATACACTTCCTGAAAATCAATAACGCATTCCCCGTCCCATATCTGCACCGGTATCTTCGCATCAAAACCATAAATAACAGGATATTCCTCATGTTCAAAATCATATACGATTACCTTTTTATTGATCGGGTCAATCATCCAGTACTCCCTTACCCCGGCATTCATATACTTATTCAGCTTAGTGACCATGTCCTTTTTTCTGGTGGATTTGGAAAGTACTTCAATTACAAAATCAGGCGCGCCATAAACACATCTGTTAATGATCTTATCCCTGTCACATACGATAATAACATCCGGCTGGACCATCGTCTTATCGTCGCAGTCCAGCTGGATATCTAGCGGTGAAATCATCGGAAGACATGTCCCTTTATTATCCATGACATGACCAAGCAGTTTTGCATAAATAAATCCGGCAATCAACTGGTGCGGGGAGGTGGGAGCGGTCATGTTGTAGAAAACTCCGTCGATAAGTTCCACCCTGATGTCATCTGGAATCTCATAATAATCCTCCAGAGTATATTCCCCCTGCTGTTTCATAGCATAAGTGCTCTGTGCCTCACGGATATATGCATCCCCTGAACTGCCCAGCAGTCTCTCTAACGCCTGAAGCGTCTCATAACGCGGGGAGGACGTGGCACCGTTAAAAACCTTCTGTACAGTCCCGAGCGGGACACCTGATAATTCTGAAATCTGGGCATATGTATAACCCAGTTCCTTCTTTCGTTCCTTCATTTCCTGAATCGTCATAGACATACATCCTTTCTTTGAATAAAAAGCGGCTTGTGGATGGACTTATATTGTTTATCTGATTATTTTTAATATAACATCTAACACTCCAAAAAACAACCGCATTTTTATATTTATATCCGCAAAATATCCATATTTTAATCTTTTCCCATAATATGCTATACAGATATGTGCAAAACAATTTCATGTTATTATAAAAATTCAATATCTGGCATAAAACGAGGATAAGACTATGGAAATACAAGTGGAAATTCTCTTTTCTGTTGTCACTAATTATGATATAATATATCCATTATCCGGAGTTCCAAAAATCATTCAGGATATATATCTTTACGGTAGAACCAGGGAATTATATGGAAAATATAAGGACCTGTTAAGTGCTACACCCAAGCTTATAAAAGTATAGGCAGAAAGAGAGGAGATCTTATGAAAAAGAGAGTTTTAGCAGCACTGCTTGCTGCGACAATGGCAATCGGCATGTTAGCCGGCTGCTCAACACCAAAGACAAACAAGCAGGAGGATTCCAGTTCTGAGTCTGGAGAAAAGGTATTTCGTTATTCCTCAAGAACAGAGCCAACGACTCTGGACCCGTCAAAGACTAACTGTATCCCTGATTGTGAGATTCAGCATGCCATTACGGAGGGCCTCGTTAGAAATACTGGCGGCGAGGTAACACCAGGTGTTGCATCAGACTGGACCGTTTCTGATGATGGTCTTGTTTACACATTCAACCTGAATCCAGATGCAAAGTGGAGTGATGGAGAGCAGATCAAAGCAGGTGATTTCGTATATAGCTGGCAGAGACTGCTGGATCCCGACACAGCCGCACCGTATGCATTCATTGGTGAGTACATTAAGAATGGTCTTGCAGTTGAGACTGGTAAGATGGAGCCTTCTGAACTTGGAGTTGCTGCTGTGGATGATGTGACATTTGAAGTAACGCTGGAACATCCGACAGCATATTTCCTGAGTATGATCGGCGCACAGCCACAGTTCGCGCCTCTTCGTCAGGATATCGTTGAAAAGTACGGCGCAGAATTCGCTGCTGATGCCGAGAAGAATATTTACTCAGGTCCTTACGTACTGACAAGTGCCAAGAACCAGAAATGGATATTTGAGCCAAATGAAAATTACTGGGACAAAGATTCTATTAAACTTGACCGTGCAGAGCTGAGCTATGTACAGAATCAGGAGACGGCCCTTGCAATGTACGAGTCAGGAGACCTGGATTATTCTGAGATTCCTTCCGCAGCAGTACCAACCTATGAAGGCAAGGATAATACATTCCGTAATGGTAATGTAGATTATTACTACTTCAACTGCGATGAATCAACGGGTTCCCCGATAGCAAATAAGAACTTCCGTCTGGCACTGAACTATGCACTGGACAGAAATTCATTTAACACATTGGCTAACAACGGTGTACATGTACCAAGTAACGCTCTTGTATTCAGCGGATTATCAGGAGCTAATAGCACGTACGGCGAAGAATCCAATCTGGAATCCTATCCTCTTGATGGCGATAAAGATAAAGCAAAAGAGTATTTAGCCACTGCATTAACAGAGCTTGGCAAATCAAACGCATCTGACATTACAGTTACAATTACAACAACAGATGCTGATTCTGCTAAGAAGCAGGCTGAGGTTTGCCAGGAAATGTGGAGCGATGTCCTTGGTATCAATGTTGAAATCAATCAGGTTACATACGCAGAAACATTAAAGCGTCAGCAGAGCGGCGATTATGAGATCGCATGGGGCGGCTGGGGAAGTGATTACGATGATCCATACAGCTACCTTGAGCTTTTCAAATCAGACAGTTCCTACAACTACAGCCGCTTCAAAAATGACAAAGTGGATGAACTTCTGGCTGCTTCCCAGACAGAGACAGATGCAGCCGCACGTATGGATCTGCTTCATGAAGCAGAGCAGATTATCATAGACGAGGCAGCATTCCTGCCTCAGGCAGAGAGAGATGTTCATTACCTTCTTGATGAAGATGTAAAGAACGTTAAGTTCTTCTACTGCAGTGTTAATATTGATTGGGTATATGCAGATATTCAGTAATCGCATACCATTATAAAATTTTATCGCTGCCCGGGGATACCGGGCGGCGAATTTATTCGTATACAAGGAGGATTACGCATGCGGAAGTACATATTAAAGCGTGTGATAGCTGCAGTCCTGACGATGTGGGTGCTGATTACCGCCGTCTTTTTTCTGATTCGTCTGATGCCCGGAGACCCATTTCAGAATCCAAAGATGACCGCTGAGGTGCGGGCAAATCTGGAGAGCTATTACGGATTTGATAAGCCACTTATTGTACAGTACGGTACATATATGAAGAATCTGTTTCAGGGTGATTTGGGCTATTCGATGAAATTTACTAACAAAACAGTTAACACGATTATTGGTGAGACATTCCCGTTCTCCGCGGACCTGGGAATCCGCGCACTTGTGCTGGCGTTGTCAATGGGACTCGTGCTTGGAATTATTTCGGCAAGAAACAGAGGAAATAAGCTGGATTTTGTCTGTGTTATCATAGCGGTTCTGGGAACCAGTATCCCCGACTTTATTATGGGAGCTATACTACAGTATGGATTTGGTATTAAGTGGGGGCTCTTGCCTGTAGCACAGTATAACGGCATAAAATATACGATTTTGCCTGCGTGCGCGCTGGCGTTTTACACATTGGCCTCGGTTTCCCGTATCATGAGGGCAAGTATGCTGGAAGTTTCCCAGCAGGATTATATTAAGACGGCCCGCTCAAAAGGTGTGTCTGAATTGAGAATCACATGTAAGCATCAAATACGAAATGCAATCATGCCTGTTATGACTGTAATGGGACCAACGGTAGCATCAGTGCTTACCGGAACCTTTGTTATCGAAGCTATTTTCGCCATTCCCGGAATGGGAAAATATTACGTAGAAAGTGTGTCAAACAACGACTATTCTATGGTATTGGGTATGACGATTTTCTACGGTGTATTTTTGATTTTGTGTAATCTGGTTGTAGATATTCTGTACGGCGTGGCAGATCCGCGTGTACGCATTGGCGAAAGGTAGGTGAGAGAAATGGCAGAATTAAATAAAGAAGCTTTTATAATACGCGGGAAAGACACCACCCGCATGGAAAACATCAGCAGGCCATCCCTCTCCTTCTGGCAGGATGCATGGAGACGCCTTCGGAAGAACCGGAGTGCATTTATCGGACTTTGCATTGTTGTGCTTTATGCATTGCTGGCTATTTTCGCACCGATGTTCAGCCAGTACACACAATCCCAGATGGATATCAATGCAAGAAGCGCATTTATCTCCAGCGCTCATTGGCTCGGCACAGACTCTACAGGACGCGACCTTTGGGTGCGTATCTGGATGGGAGCGCGTGTATCTCTTAGTATCGGCCTGATTGCAGCAGTTGTAAATATGTGTGTAGGTGCTGTAATCGGCGGACTTTGCGGATATTACGGCGGTAAGCTGGATATGATTGTGATGCGTATTGTAGACCTTTTATACGGAATTCCCAGTCTAATTATCACCATCCTTGTTATGATGGTACTTGGTAAAGGTATTACACCGCTGATCGTAGCCATGTGTGTCGTTGGATGGATTGGGACATGCCGCTTTGTACGTGGCGAGGTATATCGTATTAAGGAGCAGGATTTTGTCCTTGCTGCCAGAGTACTCGGTGTACCGGACTTTAAGATTATTATTAAGCATATGATTCCAAATATTCTTGGAATGCTCGTAACAAACCTGTGTATGGCAATCCCGGGAGCTATTTTCCAGGAAGCCTTTCTAAGTTACATCGGACTTGGTATTACACCGCCTGACTGTAGCTGGGGAGTTATCTGCAAAGAAGGAATTCAGTACCTGCGCTATTCACCGCATCAGGTGCTGATACCGGCATTTTTTGTATGTACGACCATGCTGGCTTTGAACCTTCTCGGTAACGGCCTGCGTGACGCAGTCGACCCAAGACTGCGCGGAACAGAATAGGAGGAGTCGTAGAAATGACCGAACGAGAAAAGATACTAGAACTGAAAAATGTAGTATATTCCTTCCATACATACGGCGGCGAAGTAAAAGCTGTGCGTGACGTAAGCTTTGAAGTAAGGAAGGGAGAGATACTTGGAATTGTGGGTGAGTCTGGCTGCGGAAAAAGTGTTACAGCCCAGTGCATTATGAGACTGAACCCGGAACCGCCGGGATTTTTCGAGGGCGGCGAGGTACTTGTTCACGGTAAAGATGTTTTGAAAATGACAAAGAAAGAGCTGCGTAAGCTCCGGGGGCAGGATATCGGGTTTGTATTCCAGGATCCTATGACATCCCTGAATCCAACCATGAAGATTGGCGCACAGATTGAAGAAGTATTTTTAGGGCGCACTGATGTAACAAAGAAAGAAGTGAAGGAAAAAGCCCTTGAGATTATGAAGCTGGTTGGTATTTCAGATGTAGAGAAGCGATATAAACAGTACCCCCACGAATTGTCAGGTGGTATGAAGCAGCGTGTTATGATTGCCATTGCCCTTGTGAGCCGCCCGGACATTGTTATCTGCGATGAGCCAACTACTTCTCTGGATGTAACCATTGAGGCACAGATCCTTGATCTGCTTCTTGAACTGAGAGAAAAACTTGGAACGTCGATTATTATTATTACACATGACCTGGGCGTTATCGCACGTATGTGTGACCGGGTGGTAGTTATGTATGGCGGCAAGGTTGTCGAAAAAGGTACCGTACAGGAAATATTTTATGATACAGCTCATCCATACACAAAGGGCCTGATGGGCTCCATTGCGAAGCTGGATACAGCAAAAGGAGCAAAACTGACCCCTATCGATGGTACACCCCCTGATTTATTCTTCCCCCCGAAGGGATGTCCATTTGCAGCCCGTTGCGAATACGCTATGGATGTATGTAAAGACAATCCGCCAGGCTGCTACCATATAACAGATGAGCATATTACAAATTGCTGGCTCCAGCATGAATTTGCTCCTGATACGGACATGAAGAAAGCAAACGCAGCAATACTTGAGGAAGGAGAGGTGAAGACGGATGAATAATAATGAAAAACAGCCTCTCGTGCAGGTAAGGGATGTATGTAAGTACTTTAAAGTCGGGAAAAAGGCTTATCTAAAGGCAGTAGACCATGTTTCCTTTGATGTCTTTAAAGGTGAGACAGTAGGTGTCGTTGGAGAGTCTGGCTGTGGTAAATCCACCCTTGGCCGCTGTATGATTCGTCTCTACGAGCCTACAGCCGGGGAAGTGATTTACGATGGCAAAGATATTACAAAGCTTTCCAAAGAGGAGCAGAAGCAGTTCTGCCAAAAAGTACAGATGATCTTCCAGAACCCCTATGCGTCGCTTAATTCCCGTATGACAGTTAAGGAGATCGTAGGAGAAGGTTTAAAGCAGCATGGAACACCCAGAAAAGAACTGGAGGAGCGTGTAAAAACGCTTCTTGAAACGGTAGGCCTTAATAAGGATCATATGTCCCGTTTCCCTCATGAGTTCTCGGGCGGACAGAGACAACGTATCGGTATTGCCAGAGCACTTTCCGTAGAGCCGGACTTTATTATCTGTGACGAGCCGATTTCAGCCCTTGACGTGTCTGTACAGGCACAGGTTATTAACATGCTGAAGGAGCTTCAGGAGAAACGTGGACTGACCTACATGTTCATTGCCCACGATTTGAGTGTAGTAAAATATATTTCAGACCGCGTAGTTGTTATGTATCTGGGAACAGTGGTCGAGACTGCTGAGACGGAGGAGCTTTACGGCAACACTATGCATCCTTACACAAAAGCGCTGATTTCCGCCATTCCAGAGGCAGATCCTGATAGGGCAAAAGCGAGCCAGCGTATTCCGATTAAGGGCGAGATTCCAAGTCCTATTAACCCGCCGGAGTGCTGCCGGTTCGTGGAGCGGTGCCAATATGCAACAGAACGTTGTCACAAAGAGCAGCCTGAACTTCGCGAAATGACTCCGGGACATTATGTAGCATGCCATCTTGTGTAATCTGATGGTACCATCTTTGACGTAAAAATCCGTGGAATGCATGAAAGCTTTCCACGGATTATTTTTATAGTTCAATTAATTCTTTTGTCGCACTAATGAGGTTCTCATATCCATCTTCTGTAATCAGTACCTGATCTTCAATCCGGACTCCGCCCCAGCCCGGGATATATAGTCCGGGTTCAACTGTCACAACGTTTCCTTTTTCAAGTACTGCTGTAGAATTCGAACCCAGGAACGGAATCTCATGTACGAATACACCTACTCCATGTCCGATGCCACCATAGTTATACTGCTCGTACTCTGTTCCTCTGATGGCTTTTAAAGATGCTTCATAGGTTTCTTTTCCAGTTGTTCCGGGTCTTAAGATGGCTTCAAAATCTTCTACCATCTGCTGCTCCAGTCCATAAACCTCTCTCTGCTTTGCTGTTGCCTTCCCTAATACAACTGTTCTTGTCATATCTGATAAATAGCCTTTGTACTGGCAGCCGTAATCCATCAATACAAAGTCTCCATATTCCAGTGCTTTTGAAGAAGGAATCCCATGCAGTAAAGAAGTTCTTGCCCCTGAAATCAGAATTCCACCGTAAGGTTTTGTATCAGCACCTTCCATCACCATATAGTGTGACAATTTCGATGCCAGTTCTTTTTCTGTTACACCAACGCGAATATCTTTGATGATTTTCTCAAATGCCCTGGAAGCAATGTCACAGGATATACGCAGACATGCAATTTCTTCTTCTGATTTAATTGCACGGAATGTTTCTATCACATCTACGGTAGGAACGAGTTCTGCCTTTGCCTTATCTTCCATTTCTTTATAGTCCTGAAAGGTTACCTTATCTGATTCAAACCCCACATTTTTAATATGCTCTGTGCTTATAATATTACCCAGAGCATCACCAATGGTTTTCCCGGGAGTACGCCAATTATAAATCTGATAATCCGGGCATTCCTCAGCAGCCTGTTCTGTATATCTTGGATCGGTTATAAAATATTTTTTGTTTTTAGTAATAACAAGGTATGAATCATCCCCTGTGTATCCACTGATGTATCTTACGTTTGCAGGACTGCTTATGTAAAATGCCTCCAGGTTTTCTTTTTCCATATACGTTAATAATTTCTGTACGTTGTTCATCTTTGCTCCTCCTATGTGGCATTACCACACTATTTCATGATTTCTTCAATATCCTGCCATCTTCTCGGTATATTTGCGGATAAATTTACACAGCCGTCTTCTGTAACCAGACAATTATCTTCCAGCCTGAAACCAATTCCCCATTCTTCATGATAGATACCCACATCAATGCAGAATACCATGCCCGGTTCTGTCAGCCTGCCTTTTACATCAACCACGTCATGCACATCAAACCCAATATGATGTGCACCGCCATGCCACATATAAGTGTCTATGTCATCCGCATTATCCAAAACTCCTGCTTCCATTAGCTGCCGGCAGTTATAGCTTTTTATCATCTTATCAATATCCATAGCTGGAATACCTGGTTTTACGGTTCTGAACATATACTCTGAAGTATTGTATGCACATTCGTATAACAGCTTTTGTTTGTCTGAATATTTCCCATTACAGGGCCATCCGCGGGAAACATCCGTAGTCACATGGTCATAGTTGACTCCTACGTCATTTAAAACCATATCTCCATCACACACCTGCCCCATATAACTATAATAATGAATACAGAAATTGTTCTTTCCACCGGAAATAATCGAAGGAAATCCTGGCTCTAAAAGTCCATGCTGTGCTAATACAAAATCATAATATGCTTTATACTGGTATTCATACATCCCTGGTTTTGAATGTTCCATCATTGCAAGGATACCTTCTCTTGTGATTTCCTCTGCCTTCTTCAGCGCTTCAATTTCGCAAGGTTTTTTGATCGTTCTTAAGGTCTTTAAGATTGCTCTTGCACTGTCAATTTTAATGTCCGGATATGTTTCTTCAATATAAGATTGAATGCTCCGGGCCGGATATCTGACATTTCCACCAATGGTGCTTTCATCAATATCCAAATAGACAGTATCCACCTGTCTTTGCGAAAGTGTCTGCTCTAACATTGGCTGAAATGCTTCCAAAAAGGCGTAGTCTGCAACACCTGAGACTGCTTCTGCCTCTGGCATTGTCAATCTCCTTCCAGTCCATCTTTCTTTCATCTTATCTGGTGGGAGAAGAAACAAGGTTTCTTTTATGTCACCTGTTTCTGTGACCTGTCCCCAAAGAATGCTTTCCTTTTGTTCCACTCCTGTCAAATAAACAAAATTTCTGTTTGCAAAGAATGGGTAATCTTCATCATTCGTTTTTCGAAGCTCCTCCCCACTAAAAATAAGTACCATTGAGGATGGTTTTAAATTTCGGTATAATGCAGATCTGTTTTCCTTATAGAATTTTGCGTCCATGACTGCCTCCTATATTCTGACTTAAGTAATACTAATACTCCATGACGAAATATACCTGATAAGATTGTTCGTCAATTTGATAAAGTGGTATAAACGAATATCCCTGACAGTGAAAAACCAACTCTTCACCATCCCTTTTCCACAACGTTTCTAATGGTTTGTCCCCTTTCTTTACATGGATATGCTCCAGCTCATCCGTAACTGCTGCCAGTACATAAGGGCCATAAAAAAGCGTCGTTAATTCCGGAACATCTGGCGTCGTCCTAATATGCAGTCCACAGGGATACTCCAGTTCCAATCCCACAGTTCCCTGTTCAAAACAAAGATCTGCCACAATATATCCCTCTTGCTCTTCTGCCACTTGTATCTCCTGGTTTACTTTTAGTTTCACTTCACCCTGACACCAGTCTGGTTTGCGAAGTTTTACTCTTTTTATTATAGGCCTCGCAGATTCCTTTGACAAGCGGGAAATCTCCAATACAATCTTTTCCGGATGATTACTTTCACCGTACTGTACAATTTCATATCCACCCTTATCCCATAAGATTTTAGATGGAATAAACTGATTGATATAAAGGGTCTCATCCCCATAAAAATAAGCACTGTCTAAATATTTAGAATGACTTTCCATTCCGGTTCCATGACAGCAGGAATTTTCAAAAAGGAACTCCCTTTTCGCCCCGGCCTTTAACGGGAAAAAATAGGTACTTTCACCTGTTTTTTTCTTGTCCAGACCCGGCACGATATGATTGAGCACCGTTCGTTCATAGTAATCCATATAATCTGCCCTTGGTTCATATTCATAGAGCATCTTCGTCAGTTTCAGCATATTATAGGAGGCACAGCTTTCTGCCGTACTGTCTGTAAGCAATCCCCCAATCCGGTTTCTGGCATGAAACATCTCTGCTTCCCCAACGCCACCAATGGAATACGAATGGAAACGTGTTACAACGTCCCAAAAGAATGCAGCCCTTTCATAATCAGGGGCCTCTTTCGTCGCATCAAAACGCTTCAGCATTCCAATGATTTGCGGAATGTGTTGGTTGGCGTGTATACCACTTAAGGCATCGATATGATTTTCTAATGGCAGTAACAGCTTTTCATTATCAAACAGACGTGCTGTTTCTATATATTCTGTTTTCCCTGTATATTCGTATAGCCAGATCAGGCTTTCATTAATTCCCCCAAACTCTCCTGCTATATAAATGCTCCACATCTTTTCCAGTTGTTCCGGGTGTAGTTTTTTTAATCGCGCTGTAATCCAGTCTCCTAATCCTTCTGCCACCTTCAGTGCGGTTTCGTTCCGGGTAAAACGATAGCTGTCTATGAGTCCTGCTAAAATTTTGTGCATGGTATAATAAGGCGCCCAGATTTTGGGATATGTAACATATTGCTCCAATAAATCAAACTGTTCCTGAGAATATGCACTTAAAAATCCTTTCTGGTATCCTTCTAACCGGCCAAAAGCTTCCTGACATTTTTGCAGTTCCTCTACCAGATAGTCTGCTTTTTCCTTAAAACACTCTTCACCTGTACTATGGTAAGCCAGTGCCAATGCAGTCAAAAAATGCCCTGTCGTATGCCCTCTTAACAAACCCTCTGGAGAATCCCATCCCCTCATTGGTTTTGCCTGTCTGACAGGAAGTCCTGCTGCCTCCCGGAAACTATAGAGAAACTGGTCTAAATCTTGCTTTTTTAAATACGTATGCATGTTCTGTTGTGCCTCATAATAAGGCGAACCTTCCAATAGTATCAGATTCCCTGCATCTTCTGTATCACTGATACTGATGGCCTTCTTTTCTTTATTGCAAATGTCTGCCTTGGATTCCTCAAGAACCTGAACTTCCAGTGTAACAGCTTCTTTCGTGTCCTTAACTTTTCCAGAAAAAAAGTATGTACCACCATACTCAAATAAATGCATCCGGTTCTCATCCCATTGGACTTCTTTTACAATCGTGTCTCCATCCTCCGTATCCACCACAGTGTACGCTGGAAGCATATATTCCTTTCCTTTGTTCACCCTTACTTTCAATGGATATACCTTTTGAATGGTGTCTTTCTTCACTTCTTCCAATACTGTAATATCATAGACTTGTGTTTTGCAGACCTCCCCATATGTAAATGTTGCCGTTAATTCAATTTTCCGGTTCCCCATTCCATATGCAGGTCTTCTTACGGTTCCATCCGGCTGCAAAATACCTTCATGAGAAGATTCCCATGTAATGACGCTCCCATTCTTCCCCTTAGTTGGAAGATCGAGGTTAAATTCTACGGTATTCAAATTTCCCAGATAAATGGCATGAATGTCTTCTTCAATCACATTTTGTTTTTCTGTCGTTGTCATCATGATAATCTATTCCTTTTGTTTAAGCGCGTGTCCGATTTTTCTTCATCATAACACATTACTTAACATCAAACCAGAGTGTGTTTGATAAATCATGTATACGGATAATGTCCCGCTTAGAGTTCGGAGGACCCTTTCAGGCCCTCCGCCTTTTCGCCTTCATCTTGCAATAGACCATAGCCACCATCGTGCTCGCCGCCGTCGCCAGTATCCCCGCGCCGACGATCCCCGCCGGGTTCACAGATCCGTACTGACTCCTATAAGCTATCACATTCACTGGTATCAATTGCAGCGATGAGATATTCATGATTAGAAACGTGCACATCTCATCCGAAGCCACTCCCGGTTTTACTGTATTAATCCCCTTCTGCCGCCTCTCCTTTTCGAGTTCTGCAAGTGCACTCATGCCCTGCAGCCCGGCCGGTGTCGCCGCCCAGCCCAGCCCAAGGAAATTGGCAATAAAGTTTGTTGTTATATACTCATTCGCCTTATGTCCTTCTGGTATATCCGGAAACAGAAACCGGATCAGCGGTCTCATTTTTTTCGATGCCATTTCTATAATTCCCGCTCTTGTCGCGATCTCCATCATCCCTACCCAGAATGACATAACACCCATCATAGTAATACACAATGTTACACCCTCTTTCGCAGAATCCAGAGCGGCATTGGTGATATCCGGCATTTTGCCGTTAAAAGCGCCGAATACGACTCCTATTATGATCATGGCTGCCCACAAATAATTCAGCATTTCTTCCTCCTTTGATTTTTTTAAGATTAATGTAATATTTCTGTGATTTTTATGTTACAATAGACTCAAAATAACTTCATGATTCGAGGTACCTGTTATGATTCCATATAGTAATTTTTATGTTGAAAATTATCATACATATTATGAAGACATTGCTGATAAAAATTTAAAGTCCCTGCGTCTTATATCCATGCTGGGGACAATTGCAGGAATTCCTCTGATTGTTATTTCACTGGTAATTGAAGAATTTCTAACCGCTACGGGAGCATACATTACGCTATTTCTTGCATCCTTAATTTTGAATATACTTACTAAAACATTTCTAAAGAAACATATACATGCCATTCCTATTGCTTTTTATATCACATATTCGGTCATTATGTCTGCCGCAGTTTATCTCGGCACTATAGCACAGCCTGATATGAACGCTGTCACATTTATTGTGTTTTTGGTCGTTCTGCCTCTATTTATGATCGATCTTCCGTCGCGAATGTGTTTCTTTATGAGTGTGTTTTCCCTTATATTCTGTATTATGACGAGATACTTTAAAGTTCCGTATGTTGCATCTTACGATATCATTAATACCGTTATATTTTTCCTGATCAGTATCCTGACTTCTCATCAGTCTAACTACCTGAATATGAAGCAGGTTATGTCCAATAATATTCTGGCAATCCAGAGAGATACAGACAAGATGACCGGCCTGTGGAACCGTGGTTTCTGTGAAAGAAAGATCACGGCATTTACTGCTCAGAATGGTTCGAAAGGTGCCCTCCTTGTCATTGATATTGATAATTTTAAGCTGGTCAATGATTCCAAAGGGCATGACTGTGGAGACCGGGTGCTCAAGGAGATTGCATCTGCACTGAAGCATTCCTTTCGTTCAACGGATATTATCGGACGGCTCGGCGGGGATGAGTTTATCGTCTTTCTTCCTGACTGCATTGATCCGGAGATCATCCGGCAGCGTATTTCCAGATTTCTTGAAGATGTCGGTAATATCAATGACTCTGCCGGAGAAGAGATTCCGCATATAAGCGCAAGCGTCGGAGTCGCCTTTTTCCCGGAGGACGGCAATTCTTTTAAGGAACTGTTCAAGCACGGTGATGAAGCTCTTTATTTATCTAAGCAAAACGGAAAGAACCAGTATGCGTTCTACCATATTTTACATTAATGGTTCGTCAGTTTCCCCATATATTCTTCCACGAGTGTAAATGGTGCAGGCCCGACAGAGAGCACCGCCTCGTGGAATTCTTTTTGTGAAAAATCATTGCCCTTTTGTTTTGCCCATTCCTTCTTCAATTCCAGAAATTCCACATATCCGATATAGTATTTTAGATAGTTTCCCGGTGAGCCGATGATCAGTTCATAAATCCGTTCAATCACTTTACTGTCTTTGATTCCATAGTTTTTAAAAAAGGCAATGGTGTCAATCTTACTCCATCCTTCATAATGGATTCCCATATCGGCAAGTGCATATAATCCGAGAATAATCGAACTGTTTTTCTGCAGCAGTGTGGCCTGCTCCTTACTCAGCGAAGAAAGATAATAACTGCACATCTCTGCATAGGTTGCCCATCCCTCTACATATCCGCCAAAGTTGAAGATACTCCTTAATGGGTCCGGGTCTGTTCCTGCATAGTAAACAGTCTGGTACAGGTGTCCCGGGTAACCCTCGTGGGCAAGAGTTGTATATAATGTAAGGTTATTGCTCATCTGTGACTGATTGACATAAATCACATTTTCTTTCGTGTTATCGATTGCCGGTATCATATAGAAAGCCGGGCTTAAATGTTCTTCCATTGCTTTCGGGACATATTTTACCTGAGTCACAGTCTCAGGATGCTCCGGGAATGACTTCCCTGTCTTCGATTCCAGTTCATTCAGAATCGTAACTGGGTTGTTATCCTCCATAGCAGCCGTTTCTTTCGCTTCATTCCCTGCAATCTGGAGAACTTCTTCCATAGCCTCCAGATCTGATATGATCTGCCGTCTTGTCAGATCTTCCAGCTCCGGTACTGTCCTGCCCGACCCGGTCGCTTCTTCCACAATCTGCTCATAATAGTTTTTTCCATCAGGCAGGTGGCAGAGTCCCTCTTCATTTTTTCCGGTTCCCTTAAGGCTCTGCACTGCCGAAACCAGTCGGCTGTATGCCGGCAGGACATAGCTCTGAAGCATCTGGGCATTTTTCTTAATATAACTGCTCTGCTGTGCACTTGAAATATTCAGTTCCTTGAGGCGGTCCACAAAAGTAGAAATCAGATAATTACTCTCCCCCATTTCCATAAAGGCTGTGCACTGGGCAATAACCGTGTCAGCCGCATAATCCGCCATAAACAATCCGGCTTTTGATTTTTCCTTCTCAAATGCAATCAGAGAATCGAAATAATCGGGAGTGGTCTGCATGAGTTCCAGATATGTATCAATATCTTCCTCACTGTAGAACTGATATTCCGACAGCAGTACCGGAAGCTGCGTCTGGATTCCGCTGACCAGTCCCAGAGGCTCCTCATATAAAAGATAATTTGCATTTTTCTGGGCCATTTGTAGATAATAATCCAGAACATCATAAGTCAGTTGGTTTTCCACAGACAGGCTGTCATAAGAAAACTGGTTCAAAGCAGCTTTCAGGTTCTCGTAAGAAGCCTCAGCAGCTTTTGAATCTGCCGAAAAGCTTCCGAATGTTACCGGGTCCTCCCTGATCCCGTACTTTTCCGGATCCTTCAGGGAATAATGGAGGCTGATCGAATTCGAGGAAACCTCCTGGCAGAATACTTCATTTGTAAATGACTGGAATGTTTTATTCTGATTGGCGCCGGACTTCTGGCTGCACCCCGTGAACAGCAATGTACCTGCTATGCTGATAGTAAGACAAACGGCAAGAAGCCGCTTCTTTATATGTCTGGGAAATAGAGATGGCATAAGAACTCCCCTGATATCTTTGCTTTATTTTATGAAAAAAAGAAAGACGATATGCTAAACGAAGGCATTTCCTGTAATTTCTATACATTGATTTTCAGAAAAAGGCATATAAATAAAGCAATAGTAAATAACCGGCCGAGGTATTTCATGCAGTTTTTTCTTTATATCACAGACTTTATTGTTCCCTTTATCATACTCGCCATCGTCACCTATGGAGTCCTGATGAAAACGAACGTATACGACAATTTCATCAAAGGAGCCAAAAGCGGGTTCTTCACAGTCATAAAGATCATGCCCACCCTGATCGGCCTCATGGTCGCCGTCGGTATCCTGCGCGCCTCCGGTTTCCTCGACTTCCTCTCCTCCCTGATCGGCCATTTTACCGCGTACATAGGCTTCCCCGGAGAGCTCGTCCCCCTTACCATTGTAAAAATGTTCTCCTCCTCCGCGGCAACAGGGCTGCTTCTCGACATCTTTAAAGAATACGGCACCGACTCCCGCCTCGGACTCATCGCCTCCATCTCAATGGCATGCACAGAAACCATATTTTACACCATGAGCGTATACTTCATGACCGCCAAAATAAAAAAATCACGCTACACCCTGCCCGGCGCACTGCTCGCAACCTTCGCAGGACTCGTCGCAAGTGTGCTCCTCGCGGGGATGATGTTCAAAGGGGTCTGACCCTTTTGAGCTCCGTTTTTCGAATTTTCAGATACAATTCAGAAAATGAACTGCAAAAGGGTCTGACCCCTTTGCATTGCCATATGGGATGTGCTAAAATTGTGTTAAGAAAAAGCGGAGGTGTTTCTATGGCCAGTGTGACTTTGAAGAATTTAAATAAAACTTATCCCAACGGATTTATTTCCGTTAAAAATGTTTCTCTTGAAATTGGAGATGGTGAATTTGTAACATTCCACGGTCCAAGCGGCTGTGGTAAATCTACGATACTCCGCATGATAGGCGGACTGGAGGATATCACTACCGGGGAAATTTATCTGGGAAAGGAACTGCTTAATGACATCCTCCCCAGAGACAGGAGCCTTGCAATGGCTTTTCAGAATTATGTACTGTATTCTCATTTTAACGTTTACGATAACATGGCATTGGGGCTCAGACTGCGCAACCTCCCCCGCGGAGTCATTGATACCCGCGTTAAAATAGCTGCCGATTTCTTCGGTATTTCGGGCATCATTGACAAGAAAATCCGGTCTATTTCTGAATCGGAAAAACAAAAAGTTGCCCTGGGACGGGCTATTGTATGCCATCCAAAAGTCTTGCTTGTTGATGAGGATTTCGCAAGGCAGAATGAACAGTGCCGTCAGGAAATGATCGCAGATATCAAGAAAATCAATAAAGATTTGGGGATAACTGTGCTCTATGTGACAAATAATTATGATGAAGCAATTACACTCGGAACAAAAATTGTTTTTATGAAAGAAGGGGAAATTACAGAAGTACGTCAGTAAAATAGTTTTTTTAAAGCTGCCGTATATTAAATTTTTTATACAGAATATTGGTACTACCTGATCTGCATTGTATCATGTCCTGTTGAGAGTTTATTGTATGCGGCAGCTGTTTTTATGTACTTTTATTTTTGTAGATTTGCATTTAAGTGGCTATTTTAAAAAATATCTATGCTTTCATTCAAATATTTTTCTTTAAATGAAAAGACGTATTGCAGCTTATGCAATACGCCCTAACATGAGTTCAATCCAAGTCCTATGTTATAATTCCGGATTCTTAAATGTCTTTCCTGTCTGAACATGATGTCTCTCCCCGCTGCCTTACATGATACTGATCTCTGATGTCAAAACTGTTGCCTTATCTGATGCCTGTCCCAGATGTCCTGCCTGTTGTCATATCCTTGATGTCTGTCCCAGATGTCCTGCCTGTTGTCTATCCTCGATGTCTTACCTGATGTCATATTCCTGAGATCTTACCTGACGTCAGCACTGATGTCATATCCGAAATTTTGCAAAAAGGTGCCGCGATATCCGCGACACCGTTGTCAGCTTGGTTCACTTTGAACTTGGTTTTTATTTTATACTCACTCGTTCAAAACGTCAATGTGATATTTTTCTAAAATAATCTTAGAATATCAACAAATTTTTAACAATCTTACTAATTTTATTCCCCCCTGCCTTCGAGGTAATTATAAATCTCCCTCTTCTGCACACCACGGTCTTTTGCCACCTTTTTCATGGCATCTTTTTTACTGAGGCCTTGTGACAGATATACATCCATGTGTTCTTGAACGCTCATCTCTTCCCACTTTTCACGCTCTTCCCGCACGGCATCTTCTCGGTTCCTGCCCTCAATAACAAGCACACATTCCCCCTTAGGTTCATTATTTTCATAATAAACCGCTGCCTCTTCAAGGGTCGTTGCAAATGCCGTTTCATGACGCTTCGTCAGCTCCCTGCACACAGTTACCCTCCGGTTTCCTAAATGCTCAAGAAGCAGCTTCAGAGTCTTCACAAGCCTGTGAGGAGCTTCATACAGGATCATCGTCCTGAATTCTCTCTCCAGCTCCTCCAACACCCAGGCCCGCTCCCTCTTTTCCGTCGGAAGGAACGCTTCAAATACAAATCTCCGAGTGGATAAGCCGGATAAAGTGAGCGCCGTAATGCAGGCCGCCGCACCGGGAAGTGATGTCACTGGAATTCCTGCCTCATAACACATCTTAACCAGTTCCTCCCCCGGATCAGATATCCCGGGCGTCCCGGCGTCAGTTATCAAAGCAATATCCATCCCATCCTGCAGCTTTTCCACAAGCTTTTTTCCCTTATCAAACTTGTTATACTCATGATAACTCGTCATAGGCGTCTGGATTTCAAAATGATTCAGCAGCTTAATACTGTTGCGGGTATCCTCCGCAGCTATCAAATCCACCTCTTTCAGCGTGCGGATCACACGGAACGTCATATCCTCAAGATTTCCGATGGGAGTCGCACATAAGTATAAAGTTCCTGACATAAACCCTCCTTAGAGGACGTAATCTTTTTCAGGTTTACTACGTCCCAAATTAACTTTTGCCCTGTACCTTTTTGTACATGATTACCGGCGGTTCTACTGTCACCCGGGATTTACCGCCTTTTATCCCCTCTATCATCACCATTGTTGGTTCTTTATCCACATAAGGGTGAATAAACTGCAGCCGTTTTGGTTCTATTTTATACTGATTCATCTTCACCATGATCTCTGCAAGCCGGAATGGCTTATGTATCATGTAAAATCTGCCCTTACTTTCCCGCAGCATTTTCCCGCTCTCTCGCAAAATATCATCAAGTGTACATAAAATTTCATGCCGGGCTATTGCTTTTGCATCCTGTGGGTTTTTAAGTCCGTGCTGATCCAGCATATATGGTGGATTTGTTACGATTACATCAAAAAAGGCCGGCCCCAGTATCTCAGCCGCCTCTTTTATATCTCCTGTTACGATATCGATCTTATCTTCAAGCCGGTTGTGAATCACACTCCGCCTTGCCATGTCTGCGCTCTCAGCCTGTATCTCCAGCCCTGTAAAATGGCTGCCGGATGTCTTGGCCGCCATCAGGATTGGCAGGATACCAGTCCCGGTTCCTAAATCTAGCACAGTCTCATCCTTTTTTACTCTGATAAAATCAGAAAGCAGCACCGCATCAATCCCGAAACAAAAACGTTCCGGGTTCTGAATGATCTCGTACCCGTCCAGCTGCAGGTCATCGAGCCGCTCCCCGGGATATAATTTAGTTGTCATCTAATTTCGATGCTCCTTCACCTTTCTCAAGTTCTGCAAGCTTCTTCATCTCTTCCCTGGATACTTTGGCCTTCCTGCGCCTTGGCTTGAATTTCAGTTCCTCCGCTTTATATTCCCGGATCTCCTTCTCATCATTCTCCAAAGTTACAATTACCTTGACCAGCTTTCTTAACACGCTCAGTGAATGTACGGTTCCGGTAAGCCCCTCAGCTGTTGTGACGGTATCTCCAAGGGACGGGAGCTGACTGTTAAGCTCCTCGTAAGTCTCTTCCTCATTCGTCAGACAGCACATCAGGCGCCCGCATACACCGGAAATCTTCGTCGGATTCAGGGACAGGTTCTGTTCCTTCGCCATCTTAATCGAAACTGCTGCAAATTCGGAAAGATAGGTGTTACAGCAAAGGGGCCTTCCGCAGATGCCAATTCCCCCGCGGATCTTAGTCTCATCCCTCACACCAATCTGCCTCAGTTCAATCCTTGTACGGAAAACCGCTGCCAAATCCTTTACCAGTTCTCTGAAATCGATTCTTCCGTCAGCCGTAAAATAAAACAATACCTTATTATTATCAAATGTATATTCTGCATCTATCAGCTTCATCTCAAGCCCATGCTTGCGGATTTTCTCGAGGCAGATCTTGAAAGCCTCTTTTTCTTTTTCCCGGTTCTTCTCCTCCACTTTGCTGTCCTGCTCAGTAGCTACCCTGATCACAGACTTCAGCGGCTGAACCACCTCTTCATCCTTTACTTCCTTAGGCCCTGCAACGACACGTCCAAACTCAACGCCGCGCGCAGTCTCTACGATTACATTATCACCCTGCCTGATGTCGAACTTCCCCGGCGCAAAGAAATAAATCTTCCCGGCCGTACGGAATCTCACACCTATTACTTTAGTCATCCTATTAGTTCTCCTTTATTGTCAGTAAAAGCAATTCCATCGTCAGCTCAAAGTTTACATTTGCCTTAAGCCTTGACTTTGCTTTCTCAAGTGCATCTAAAATTATCTCAATCCCTTCATAGGAACTCTTATTTGCACGATCCTTGATATACTTCAGCTGGTCTGAAAAAACCACCCTGTCCACATTGCGTGTTGCCTTATAGATCAGCACGTCACGGTACCATATCGCGATCACATCCAGATAATCCGAAATCTCCAGCTTGTAGGACATACATCTCTTCACGGCATCGATCAGTTCATTCAGATCCATCTCGTTAATATTTCGCAGCAGATGAACTGCCTCTTCCTTGATCTCATTAAAATGTTCGGACGTAGCAAGCATAATGGCTTTGCCCATATTACCCTGCGCAAATGCCACACAAACATCCGCCTTATAATCTGGTATCTCCATCTGCTCCATCAGATACTTCTTCACAAGCTGGTCCTTAATGTTACGCAGCTTAAGCATTACACATCTGGACCGTATCGTCGGCAGCAATGTCTCAGCATTCTCCGTCAGCAGCATGATCACGGCATACTCCGGCGGTTCCTCAATTGTCTTCAGGAGCGCATTCTGGGCCTGAACAGTCATCATATCCGCATCGGCAATGATATATATCTTGTATCTGCTGCTGTAAGGCTTGATCACAATATCATTATTCACCTGTTCCCGGATATCATCAATACTGATGGTACTCGGCTTCTCGTGTGTCACTTTGATAATGTCAGGCTGGTTATTATTAACCGTCTGCTTACAGGACTGGCACTTGCCGCACGCATCCCCGTCTTCTTCCCTGTCCTGACACTGCAGGCTCATAGCAAACAGGCTGGCAAGCAGTTTCTTGCCGGACCCCTTTTCCCCATTTAGGATATATGCATGGGAAACCTTGTCCGTCTTCACTGCATTCCCTATATATTGTATAATATTCTTATGTCCCACTACATCTTTAAATCCGCTCATAAAATCACCTGCTGCCTCTTCTATTTTCCCTTTGTAAGTTACTTTTCGTATATTGTACTACAGGTATCTTACAAAGTTGTGAACTACTCATTAAGTATATCATAATTTTTCGTGAAGATATAGTCCATAAATGCGGGTTTTCTTTGATATTTTCTTACTGCCCGGAGATGGATATTCAACTGATTCTTATAATCTGTCCCGGAAAAATCAGATCCGGATTACTGATACCATTAATCTGGGAGAGTCGCTGATAGCTTGTACCATACTTGGATGCAATGCCTGACAATGTGTCACCATTTTGAACAGTGTATGACTTTGATGAAGCCACCACACCGTTTATTTTAAGAATCTGGCCCGGGTAAATTAAATCTGGATTGGCTATGTTATTGATCTTTGCAAGCTGCTGATACGTCGTTCCATATCTCGCCGCAATCTGGCTCAATGTTTCACCTCGTTGTACAGTATGCGTCCTTTCTTCAGTACCTGTCCCATTTTGCGGTTTGAATTCTGGTTTCCCATCCGGTTTGGTGCCGTGCTGCTGGGTCTTTAGTCCTCCACTAATTTCATTTGGAAAATCCCTGTAGCACTCATTCATATCTGTGTTTCCATTGATTCCTGCTACCCGTCCGGTACTGCTGTACTGCCACATATCCTTATTTTTGCCAGTATAATCACAAGTACTGTTATACTGCGCAATCCACTTGGTAAACCGATCCAGCCCGGGAAGATATTGATTCCACCAGTTCAAATTTGCGTAAATACCACACCAGTATCCAGCTGACTCTATCATATCCCCAAACCGTTTCGCACGCTCCACCGCTCCTGCCTGTGTCCCCGGTTCCTCCAGATCCAGATAAACAGGATATGATAGCTTGTACCCCTTTATCAATCTCAGTACATGCTGTGCCTCACTTTCCGCCTGTGCCATGCTGACTGCATAACTGTACAAATATGCCCCAAACGGTATTCCCAGCCTTGTGCATTCATCCGCGTTGCGTTTCCAGTATTTATCATCCTGCGATTCCATATTATCTCCGTATCCACACTGGATAATCACACCATCTATACCTGCACTTTTTACCTGCTCCCAGTTAATCTCTCCCTGCGCATAACTTACATCAATTACTAATCTTTTCATATATACGTCCTTTCCATCTGATATCTTCTAAATAGAAGAAACTACAAGGCCTCTTCCTCAGTCCCGGTGTTTAATTCCGGTAATCCGGCAAGAGATGTCAATACTGACGCAACACCCGCTAATGCGGCTGTCCCGATTACCGTTAACCAATCTACCTGTACAATTGTAACTGCTGCCGGAAGCATGGCAGCTGCAGTCTGGGCCATTGTCTTTACTGCCCGCACAGCTGCTTTCTTCATCCATTCAATCCAATTTCTGTTTTTCATTATTATTCATCTTCTTTCTTATATGTAATTCCTGTATTTCGTCATACATTTTAGTAATCATTCCATTGCCGCCTAATTCATGGTAGGCCATATACATGTCACAGAAGTTCTGGTATGCATAAGATGGTATATAGCCAATGTCCATGTACTTATCATGGTATTCCATCATCTGTACACGCAGGAGGAGCATTGTCCCCCTGCTGTTTGCGTCACGTTCCTTCTTTTGTCTTTTAAGAAGCCAGACAATGTAGCCCAACAGAAATGGCAGCATGATTGTGTAGGTCTGTGTTATCATTTCGCTCAATAAATAGTTCTCCTCCTGCTCAATATAAAAAAGAACATACAAATCAATGTTTATTAATATATTAAATTTGCTCGATTTATTATATTACAGTTAATTTAAAACTTTGGAATCCCCCTTGTATCCCAGTCTATTGCAATGGAAGGAATCTTAATCTATTGTAAGTTTTATTATTAGTTGAAATATTATTAACCATCATTCCCTTTCGTACAAACATACTTATTGCACTATTTCCTACTGATCCAGCTGCTGGTGTTGACTGCTGGATTATAGTATAATTTGTACCATTTGATCCGTATACTCTTGCCTGTATATAATAATTTGCTCTATAATTTGCTTCCATATATAAATATCCATCTGAAGGAAATGTGTATGATGAAACATTGATTAAGTCAACTAAACCACCTAAATTGTTTCCTGCATTAATACTATCCAGCTTTGCCTTATCCGCTGCCGCCATAAATCCATTAGCCCCCTGTGTAGCAACATTATGTCCATGAGATGCCGCCGCTTTACCTGCAATCTGAGTCGTATGACTCGCAATCTGTGCCGCCTGATTAGAAATTTGAGTTGATTGATTTGAAATCTGTGTAGCAAGATTTGCAATCTTATCAAAAAGATTGTATTCACTCCCATTCCCATGAATAATAACAGACTTAAAAAATTCCGCAATCATCCCCACCTCAAAAGCATCCTTTTCACTTACCTTTCCTACTGCGGCACCCTTACCAGTACTTCGAAAATCCATCAATGTAAACCCGCTGCTGATATCTACAATTGCCTCTGACGTCGTGAAATAATCTGTGACCCTCAGCCTCAGCGTATATGATGAGTCTATACTCAGCACATTATCCGCCACATAAGTGCTGTTATATGAATACACACTCCCTTTTAGCAAGGACACCCATGTTGTCTCACCGTTTTTCTGCAGGTCCACTGCATAGCTTTTCGTATTCTTATTCCCAACAGCCGAGACATTAAAATTCATTGAGATACTCAAGGAAGTCCCCTGATCGTCAAAAACTCCGGCTGTGGTTGATCTGACAGCGGTAAATGAAGCGATTGCCGGATTTGCATACGCCACTACATTTACTGTCTGTGTTTTCACGGCAGTATGCCCCCTGCTATCTGTTACTGTAACCTTTACAGGGAGACTTCCCGGAGAAGTAATATAACCTGTGACGACACTGCTGCCTGAAAATGAAGAGCCCGCAACTTCCGTTTTATATGATACGATTGTACTTCCCTGTATACCGCTTGCGGATATGGCAATATTAAGCCTGCTCTTATTCTGCACATAAGCGCCAAATTGGGCGTTTATTCCGGTTGCTGCCTCTGTAATCCCTATGCTGGTGATAGATGGAACCATACTGGCAGGCACAGTCGCTGTAAAATTAATATATTTTGTTCCCACAAGTGTTGAACCATTATATGTGCTGCATGTAATCTGGCCCGTTCCGCTGGCAGCATTCGGTATTTGTGCTGCCAGCGAACTGGGTAGTGTCCAGCTTGCTGATCCGCCGGCACCAGTCGCAATTGTTCCTGCTGCGCTGCCAAAGCTGTATGTTAAAGTGTGTGTAAATGCACTACTGGCCCTTGGCAGATTTATCGTAATTGCACTTCCTATCGCCTGACTTGCTGGTGAAAGTGACGGCACAGTCGCTCTCGGTATCGTACTCAGTGTTGCCTTCCCAGAAGCTGAAAGAGTTCCCGGTGACACGCCATCTCCAAAATATATAGTACCTGACAGGTTAATTGATTTTGTACCATCTGCATTATGCGTTACCGTAAAGCTTCTTCGTGCAACCTCTTTCCATTGGTTCTGAGGAATTGTCCAGTTAAATGTAAAATTCACATTTCCCGTTGACAGTGAGTCTACCTTGATAATCCAATACGCATTTCCGTCTAAATTGTACCCATAATATTGATAGTCTGTCCGTCTAAAATCCAGCGCAACTGTGACATAACTTGTATTATTAGCAACATTTACATTTGTCTCGCTGATTAACCGTATCCTTGTTTCATAATTTGCCATGTTTTACCTCACTTTTCCAAATGACAGATTCCCATTCGTGCGTGGTGTGAATGCAAAATTCCCAAGTACCAGCGACGAAAGAATTTCTGCATCGTTGATATACATACGCCGGTTACTGATATATGCAACTTCATTTCCATTTTCCAGAAATGATATCCTGTCATTAATCATCTTCAACGTCAGCGGATTGCCTTCCACCCCGATAATAATAGCTCCGTCAATAAATCGTATATATTTTTTTATCTCGTTGAATTCAGAATCTGTTCCAGTAGACAGTTTATTTAAATTTTCAGTAAGCTGATTGAAATCAAATACAAAGGAATCTTTAGTCTGTTCAAATTTTGTATTTACCTCTCCTATCAGGCTGTCAACGTCCTCCTTGAGATAAGTTTTCTCGCCGACCTCAAACAGAACTTTATCAGATACCTTGTCAATTTCAGCATATGCACTCTGATAGATTGTCTCGATTGCACTTGACTGATCATTCACAATCTCCCATGCCCCTGCCATAGTGTTATAATGTTTCATCAACGGAGGTTCAATGGAAGTATCACACCATAATTTTGTCTTATCTTCCGGCTCTGTAGAACTGATAACAGCGGCATCCTCTCCTCTTATTTTCGTCCAGAAGTATTTCAGAGGATCTGTACTGTCCGCCGCTGTGAAGTCCGTATACTGCCCAATATACAACTTATTGGCACTGTCCGACACAGAAAAGCCACTCTTACCATCCGCACTGTTGGCATATGCTATATGAAGATAAGGCGTCTTACCATCTGCACCGGCCTTTCCGGGTGTCCCCTGAGCTCCATCCGCACCTTTAATCTTACTCCACGAATAGGCTTCAGGATTTGTGCTGTCTGTCACCACATTATCAACATACATTCCAATGTAAGTACGGTTACTGTCTGACACGGAAAAATCAGTCTTTCCGTCCGCACTGTTGGCATATGCTATATGTGTATAGCTGCTCTTACCATCTGCACCTTTTGGCCCCTGAATTCCCTGATCTCCTTTAGCACCCTGAAGTCCCTGCAGGCCACGCTGCCCCTGATCTCCTTTATCGCCCTTATCTCCTTTGTCACCTTTGTCACCCTTGATGAGTGACCAAGTGTAATCACTTGGGTTCGTACTCTCCGCGGCTGTCGTCTTATTATAGGCCAGACCTATGTAAGCCTTACCAGTGGGATCATCACCCATACCTTCGCCGGATGCACTTGCCGCGTATTTAATCCACGTATAATAGGTCTTTCCATCCGCGCCTTTTCCTCCGGCGACACCCTGATCGCCCTTTTCGCCTTTTATCTTTGACCATGTATAATCCGCATAACTGCTGCTCTCCGCTGCCGTAGTCTTATTATAAGCAAGACCGATATAGGATTTATTGGCAGGATCATCACTCATTCCGGTAGTTGGTGTATCCGCATATTTTAACCATGTATAGTACTGTTTTCCATCCGTACCTTTCGGTCCCTGTACCCCCTGAGGCCCCTGATCACCCTTGATCTTTGTCCAGGAGTATTTCGCAGGATCTGTACTGTCCGCCGCTGTGAAGTCCGTGTACTGCCCGATATACAGCTTATTGGCACTGTCCGACACGGAAAATCCTGTCTTACCATCCGCACTGTTGGCATATGCTATATGAAGATAAGGCGTCTTACCATCTGCACCGGCCTTTCCGGGTGTCCCCTGAGCTCCATCCGCACCTTTAATCTTACTCCACGAATAGGCTTCAGGATTTGTGCTGTCTGTCACCACATTATCAACATACATTCCAATGTAAGTACGGTTACTGTCTGACACGGAAAAATCAGTCTTTCCGTCCGCACTGTTGGCATATGCTATATGTGTATAGCTGCTCTTACCATCTGCACCTTTTGGCCCCTGAATTCCCTGATCTCCTTTAGCACCCTGAAGTCCCTGAAGTCCGCGCTGTCCCTGATCGCCTTTATCGCCCTTGTCTCCTTTGTCACCCTTTTCACCATATACTCCGGTAACTCTTGGTGTCGTGTTATCCTTCGTATCATCTGTGTAGATATATTCTTCATATATCCATAAAAACCGGTTTGTCTCTGTGATTGTCGGAATCGTCTTCTGCCATCCTGCGGTTGACGTTGTAATCCCGCTGTCCTTTGAAGAGACGAGATAATATGCGTTCCTCTCTTTGATTCCTTTACCCGGCTCGCCCGTATCTCCTTTTACACCGATCTCTCCTTCAATTTTTTTCCATCTATAATCTCCCGGTTTGTCAGAGTCAGGCTGGTAGAAGTCTACATAAATACCTAGCCATCCTCCCGGTGTTTCTCCGCTGTTACCCGTAAATGTTTTTCCGCCGTCATTCGAATATTTGATATGTAAAAAAGAGGTATTCCCGTCTTCACCATTTTCACCCGGTATCCCACGGGCGCCCTCGGGTCCCTGTGCCCCTTCGAGCCTCTGCCATTTATAATCCCTTGGATTGTTTGAATCCACCTCCTGAAAATCAACATACGTTCCGATATACTTATCTGGAGTTTCTGTCATCTGGGATGCTGACGGATTTATCACAGGGCTATATTTGATATGAAAGTAAGAAGACTTTCCGGGATCTCCTGAAGGCCCCTGAATTCCCTGGTCCCCCTGCTCTCCTTTTTCTCCCTTATCGCCTTTATCTCCCTTATCCCCTTTTTCACCGTCATAAATATTCGTGACAGTGACCTCAAATGAACCGCGTACCATACCGGCCACATCAGTCACTTCATATCTGTATACTTCCTTGCCGGAAACATCAGCGGCTTTAACAATGATTGACTTTCCAGAAGATATCTCCTCCGCATTTTTCAGCCAGCGGATATTCAGATTTCCCGTCACATCCTTGCCGCCATCCATGACAAACGCAGTTAAGGTGGTTGTTCCTTCATTATTTTTGAAAATAATTCCATTGTCTGTAGTGATTGAACAAGTGTATACCTTATTTGCCTCGAACAGTTCGTTCATCTTCTTAAGCAGCGCAGGATCTATCTCCGACTGCAGCTCTTTATAATTACTGAACGTGGTTTTATTCTGCTCTGGATCTGTAAAACTACGGGACTGTTCGGTAACTCTCGCTTGTAAATATAACTCCGGATTATACTCCTCATCAGCAATTGTTACCGTGTCTCCGATGCCCGTATCAAAATACCCTTCCACCTCGTAACTTACCTGAGGGACACAGTTCTTTTTTAATTCTGCCAGACCTTGGGCATACAGCGTATTTACATTGTCCGTATCATATTCCCAAATTTCAGCAATATACCTTTCGTTTTCGTTGGCCATGAGATTAGACGGAAATCGGTCCCTTGCCTGAACTGCGTAGATATTCCTTTTTCCGGACGGACAAGTATATTCCACCTTGCCCTCTGCATCATACTCTGTCTTATTAATGCTGCTCACTGTAAGCCCGTCTTTTCCAATTGGCCGGATAGCCGTATACAGTTCTGTAATATCTGAAGTTTTCGTAATTCCTGATACATTTCTCCCATAACGGAGTATCACGTCTGTACGGTTACTCCCGACACCCTGAACTGTATCACTGTGTTTCTGATAAACATTCATAACAATACTGTTCAGAGAGTAATCGGGATTTAATCTAGGTATAAATTCTACTTCTGCGTCAAAAACATCAGCTAGGGAAAATATTCTGGCCAGCATTGTCTCTGTCTGGCTCCATTCGTGTTTGACAGATTTACCTGAAACTTCATTTACTCCCAGTGTAACCACTTTTTCGTAATCAAAAATATCCAGATATTGGGCAAATGTCATAGTATTAGCTGCCTTGTAGGCTTCCTTCTGTTCATTCAGTAATTCGAAATTTAAACTGTACGCTTCTACCTCAATCTCATACTCATCTTTCGTCACTGTCATGATATTCAGATAAAAATCACAATCTCTGTAACGGAAGGCCAATTTGTTCCCTTCCGTAAGATACAACGCATCCTTGTGCTTTGCACTGGTTTTAAATGAATAAGTAGCAGCAGATCCTTTGAGATACTGATGAAGTTCATCCTGATAATAATGCATTGATTCCGGAGCCTCATTGTCTAAAAAAGCACATACTTTATCATATGCATTTAACAACGCAATTCTTATATTATCCATTTATAAAAACGCCTCCTTAATCTTTGCCGTTATCGTGGGCGCCGGGTTGCAAAAGTCCGAATAATAGAACTGTACCTTCGTCTCTCCCGGTGGAGCTTTAAAGTATTTACTCCCTATCTGCTCATCATCCATACTGGCAATCCCATTCACATAAACCTTCGTGGCAGACCCGTCTACATATACCGTACTTCCCGCCCGATAACGGTTCGGAATGTCATACCAGTATCCTACGTTGTCTTTTTGAAATAAAACATTGTGGAAATACATCCTTGCAACCAGATTTCCTGCACCGCGTGTTCCCCACTGCCCTAAAAAAATAGTTACTGTCTTTGCTTTCACATTCTTCAGTGCCGGAACCCGATACTGATATTTCTTTCCTCCGAAACAAAATTCAAACAATTCTCCGCTTTTTCGGATATATATATTCGTTCCCACATTATTCGCTGTAACAGACCACGCCGTGGGTTCATATTTGATCCTGTTCTTCTCCTGCAGTTGGATCAGCATGACTGCGGCTGCCTGATTCGTATTGGTTGCCTTTTTTAAAATATGTATGGATGCTAAATGCTGCCCGCTTTCGTCACCGACAACAAATTCCAGCAGCCCCGTCTGCGGGACTTTTCCTGTTTCAAACCAGATTTTTGACTGTGCTAAAAAGTTTGCAGCGCCAATCTCACCATTGGAATCCGCCGGCAGTGTAACCATCTTGCTGGCCCCGTGCCAGTTATTCCCGCTCCCGACACTGTTCAGTGCCAGCGCCGGCTGGCCGTTAACCGTCACTGTCTTAAATGTCCCGTTTTTCGGGAAATTCTCAGTCAGAATGCCCTGTCCGTCTGTCATAGCCCCCATCTCAGATGGATTCTTATAATTAAACAGTTCCTGTGATTTCTGGCGTATCTCCGCATCAACTTCATCCGCCGATCCAAGCTGGATTACCCCGTGCTCACTTACAATGCCAACATATCCATTCTCGTGCCCATGTGTAATTGTATAATCAATCGGTACCTCTTTCGTCCCATTATTCACAATCACAGCCTCCAGCACCCCGTCCTGATTCACCGCTGCCGGAAATGTCTTCTCCACTACGGAATATTTATACGGATCCGCGCAGTATATATCAAATTTCCCTGTTACACTCAGCTGCCCCTCCGATACTTCGTCAACTGTACTCTTCGTACCAACAAAGTATTTGTCAGGCTCGTCATAAAAGACAAGCCTGGCCTCCTCCTGATTGAGAATCTGATTGAGTTTATTAAACTTCTCCCGGAATTCTTCCGGGGTATCTGACTTAAGCACAAACGCAACAGTAATAACCCGCGGGACATTCCTCTTATACTGGAACTCAGTACCGTCTGAATTACCAATCTGACGGTCTTGTATTTCAGATTCCAGAAGTTCGCGCCCTGTAACATATAAGGTCCTATATCCCTGGATTTCATTTTCGATATATGTTCCATTTATACTCATTGCTTCAGCAGGAAGCTCTTCTTTATTATTGGCATGGTTAATTGTATCTACAAATTTATACATGTGTTCCTCCCTACCTAATGCCATTGATATATCTTCTTATCTTGGCATCACTTTCATTTTTTTCCTGTACATACCTTGCACTCCCATATCCTACTTCTTTTCCGTCCATAACGCTTGTGACCTCCGCATTAACATAAATTGCCGGATTATAAGTATAATCATTCTTTAAACTGCTTTGAGACATGCCGGAACTGTAATTTCCCATTATATCCGGCCCGGAAGCAACACTCGGAATAAAGACCATGTCTTCGCCGACTTGATAAATTCTTTGGAACATTGATTTAATTCCTATTGCAAACCCTTCACCTATATATGCTCCCAATTCCTTAAATGTACGGGAAGGACTTCCGATTTTAGCTTTTGCAATTACCGCTTCTTCTGCTGCGGCTGCAAGCTGTGCTGCTACCATTCTGACATACGCCAGCGTTGACTCCATACCATTTGCCAGACCGATTCCGATATAGTAACCCAAGCTATACATTTGTCCGGGAACGGAACCCATTGCACTTACAATGGCGGCTGCACCGGCCATTGCAGCCGTTTTCGCCCTGATGCACCCGGTTTCAATTCCTCTTGCCAGACCTTCTCCTCCCAGCATACCGGCTGCTGTTAATTCTAATACCATGCTTTTTGCCACTGCGGTAAGCATCATAAATGATGCGATTACAAGTGTTATGTCCGGCGGTGTTAAAACGAAGTTGGAAAGAGTTTCCTGTATACTATATACTGCTGTACGCAGTATTTCTGCTGCCAATGACATCGTACTGACTCCCATACTGAAAGCTGTCATGACAATCGCTGCCGCTGTCAGATTTGTTATAATCCCACTCAGCCCGATTGCTGCTTCCTGAAGCCCTGCTCCTTTTGTAGCTATCTCTCCCAAACCTAAAGCTACAGCTCCAAGTGACTTAGCTATATCAATCAGGGATAACTCTGCTATCAGTCCGATTCCGACAGCAACCGCTTTAAAACCTTCTCCAGCATTTCTGGCTGAGTTTCCGACACTTTCTATCACCCCTGCAATAGAATCCAGTACCTCTGAAAATCCACCGCTTATTGCTTCGATTACTCCCGATATACTATCGATTATACTGGTAAAACCATCACTAATTGAATCAATCACCCCGGTTATGATCTCTCCGGCCGTAGTCATGATATTACATAAAGTATCTCCCACAGTTGCTGCTATAATACTTACAGCGACTGCAATTGCAACTGCCAGCTGTGAAAATGTATCCCCCAGCTGCTGTATAATTGGCGGGAGCAGACCAATCGTATCACCGGCTAGAGCCATAGCTGCCCCGACGGCAAGTATTATGACCCCTATTGCAATCATACCCGGTATAGCCGCGTTAAGCGCGCTGCCTAATGTTCCGAATATCACAGCCAGCCCCCCGATAACAATTCCGAATACGCCCATTGCTACGGCACCTTCCTGCCCTGTTTGCGCAAGTGGCACCATCGCAAGTGCCATAACAGAAATGGCCGCTGCAAACACAGCAATGCCAAGTGCACTCTGCTGCAGTTTCTGCCCCATCGTTCCCAATATAATTCCCAGTCCGCCAACAACAACTCCAAATGCAAGCAATGGCGGTACAGCTGTTGACCCGAGCGATGCCAACGGCACAAGTGCAAGAGCAAGTACAGCCAATGACCCTGCAACAAGCGCGATCCCCGCACCCATTTTAAGAAATGCATCGGATACTGCATTGAGCCTTGCAGGCGTTGTCTTAACATTTTTAAGAAGCGACATCATTCCAAAAACAAGAGCTATTACTGTTCCTGCCATAACCGCCATGATGCCTATTGCCGCACCTCCGGAATTTGAAAGCCTGATTGACGCCTCCGCTAATAACAAGAATCCTCCGGCTATTAGTGCAACTCCGGCCCCAATCATCATAAAAGATTTGGCTGAAGAACTTATTTTATCAGAACTTTTCTGACTCGATTTTCCGACTTCCTCCTGTCCTTTTGCAACTTTGAAAAGCTTAGGTGCAATCTTACTCAATCCCAGTTTTGCAAATTTCGCTATAGCCCCCGTAAATCCTCCCACCAATGTAATGAGCGCCGTAAGTATCTTAAATCCCTTATATGCCACAAGAAGCTTCGGGATATTTACAATTACTTTTGCTACAGCATCGGCATGTTCCTCCAAAAACTTTGCAAAAGTTTTAAGCACATCTTTTCCTGCGTTTACTGCATCCCAGAATGTCAATATATTTTTTGTATCATTTAGAGGTGCTGTTAATTTACTGATCGAATCCCCGATAGCACTAAATGCCGAACCGAACAGGTCCTTTAGTTCAATAAATGCACTTTTCAATATATCAAAATATGGTTTAGCCCGTTCCGCTAATGATGAAAGGTCAAACCCCCCAATAATTTCAGAAACCCTGCCAAGTACACTCTCAACCGTATCTCCAAATATTTTGATAGACTCCTTCATCGTTGGAAATCCATTTTTTTCTAACATATTGTCAATTGAATTAATGATTCCCTGCGTTCCTCTGGTTACTGCTTCCTTCATGCTGTCAAATGTACCATTCCAGCTTGTTCCTGCCTCTTTTGCCGCACCTGCAACCTTCTGGACACCGTTAGTTCCCTCCATCATTGCAGATTCAACAGTATTAAGAAATTCTTCCGCACCGATCCTTCCACTTGACAGATCATCCCGTACAGATGCCGAATCCCTTCCTACAGCCTTTGCATACATACCGACAGCATCAATGCCAACATTAAAAAGCCTGTTTAACTGGTCCATCTCCACAGTACCTTTTGCACGCATATTCCCTATCGCGTCCGTCACCTCCGAAAGCTGGCCGCTTGTACCTTTTCCGTAATATGCCACTGCATCTGACCATGCCCCTACAGACTTTGCGGCTGCGCCAACTTCCATACCGCGGGAAATAAAATTCTGTGTTGCTTTTGCCGCTGTATCTAAACCATAAGCGGTCCCTTTTGTAATTCCCTTTAAACTGTTCAATGCACTTCCTGCCGCATCTGTACTGCCTGTAATTGCGGTTATATTCCTATAGAACTGATCTATTGCATCCTGTTGGTTAAATGCGGAAGGTATTGATTTTTTAAGAAGGTTCGCGCCCGCATCCATTGCCTTAAATACGCCAATTCCGGAAGAAATTTTCATAATCGCATTTTTTACTGATGCTGCTTCGCTCTTTAATATTTTGAGGCTTTCCGTAGTACTCTTCATAATCTCTGAGTACTCTTTATCATCGATACCTAACACTGCCTTTACACTATAACTTACCATTCTTCCTCCTTTCCAGATATTCTATGTACCTTCCGGCTTTACTTGATACAGGTCTGTTAAGGGCTGGTTTCCCACTGGCCTCATTGACCCTTTTTTCATAATCGAAAAAGCTGTCAAACTTTTTATACACCGGCTCTGATTTTCCTCTGCCCTTTTTCCTTTCTGCTTTTACCTCCCGATTAACCCACGCCTGAAGATGAATCCAGTATTCATGGTCTGCCATTTGCAGACGGAATGCTTTCATTCTGATTCCATATTCATAAAGGGTCATGCGGTCAATCACTTCTATGTCATTCAGATCAAGAAAGCGGAGACAGTTTATAACAATATCCTCATATGTTTCTTCAGATGACTGGTCTACTTCTGTCCTTGCTTCGACAGCTCTTTCTCCATCTGCGTCATCTTTAACCTGGTAGCATTTCCCTTTTTTAGTTCACTGATCACCTCGTCAAACAGTGCTTCGATGTTCTCGCTGTTCTCAACATACTCATCTACTTCATTTACAGTCGGCCTTGCCTTCTGTGTACAGGTTCCTGTATAGAGCACCTCTGACAGGGCAACTGTATCGTATGTAAACAGCATCGGAACCTTAAGCTCTAACCCTGCCCCAAACTTAGCCCCTTCCTTCATGAAATAATTTGCCTTATCCAATTCACGGATAAACTTAATTCCAAAATGAACCTCAAACTCTTTATCTTTAATATTTAAAATCATATATATATCCTCCATTTTCATATATCAGCAATTTGTCTTTTCTGCTGAGTAATTATTTTCTTAATCCCGTTAAAATATCTTATCTCCTGCAAAGTTCCCGTCTGCAGAAGACGCACCGCGGCATCCGTAACTTATGCCGCAGTAAGCGTCCTGCCGGTCAGTATTTTTCATCCTATAGTTGAACTATTCTATAAGAATAAAAGAGAGTGGTTATACCTTCATCCTAGACTCCGGATCCTGTTTTCTGGGTATCCGCAAATACATAGTCTGCAATTTCCTGCTGTTCAACAGAAACGGTCACACTTCCACGTTTTCCACTTCCATTAATACCGAACGTAAGCGAGCATTCTGTAAAATCTTCAGCAGAAGAAGTCTTTTCAAATTCTGTCAGGTATCCCTGGAAATACATCCCCTTGAATTTGTTATCTCCTGACTCCGCAGGCTCTGCGAGATTTGCCTCCCAGATTTCTATAATCTCATCTGAATCCATAGCATCTTCCAGTTTTTCAATCATCACATCCCCTTTTGACAGAATGCTTGTTGCTGTAATTTCGACTTCTGCTGTACCCGGTGTTCTGATTGAACCGTCTTTCGTTGCAATTGAATCGGCATCTTTACTCTTTGTCCTGCCATTTTCCGTTGTAAACGCAATAAGTGTTCCGTCAGTTGTCGCTGCATCTTTTTTAATTCTGTACAAATAAACAATTTTCTTTCCCTGAATAGCTTCTGCAAATAACTGTAATCCCATTTTCTTCATAATTTTCTCCTTATATTTCATACTTTAAATTTTCCCTGCATCTGCAAAGTGCAGTGCAATTGTCCTGTTCTCCAACATAGTTAGGCCGGAATTGTTCAATCTTAATGTTACCTGATAGTTCTTCTGACATCTAACATCCTAATATTCGAGAGTTATGCATATTTTCCCAACCCTCTGCTGCCTGTCGGCCTGATACTCTGTATCCTCTTTCTCCGCCAGTGCCTCCCACTTCTTTCTCGCATGGTTAACCGCCGTCTGTGTTGCCTTCTGTACCCTTCGGTCAAACTCTGCCTGATTTTCTCTCTGTCTTAGAAAATTATCAAATGCCTTTGACCTCTCCTTTTCATCCATTCCAGTTTCTGCCTCCACTCCGCCGTCCCGTCTATGAGATCCGCCGTTTCTTTCGGCAAATAACTGTAAGTTTGTCCTTGGAATTTTCCAACACTCCTCATGATTTTTATACCACATGGTTACATCCTCTTTTCTTTCTGCCCCAGTCCATCCAACGTCCAGACCATTGCATGTATTGTAGTTTAACGACATTTCGGTCACAACAGGTTACACAACCCGGACAAAATCCGGATATTCATCAGCAATCAAAGAGATGCCGATGATAAAGGAATCTTTCATAATTATCGCTTTCTCTGATAGATTCCCGTATTTTATATCAACCCTGCCGGGCGATATTTCGTACTGAATACTGTCTACTGTCAGGTCCTCAATAGATTTGATGAATGTCTGCGTCAATGCAGATACACCGGCACATACAATGTCTTTCCCTGCCTGTGCATAACCTGCATGCCCCTTTACCGTAATCCTGTCCTTCATGACCGTTACTTTAATCAAAACTGCCTCCTCTTATTTCCCCCTAAAGCTGTACATATACTATCCGCCTTCAGTTATCTCCAGTGTCCACATTGCATTCTACTGATATAAGTAGCATTTATGCAACAACGTGATCAAAAAAAATTTCCACCGCCTCTTCTCTGCTCAAGGGAACTGCCTGTACAATTTTATGTATCTCACCTATCGTCAGTTTATTCCCATTATCCTTCAGCTTTCTGTAAAGTGTACTCCTGTTCATCCCCGCTGAATCTGCAACCGCCTCCAGAGTTGTACCTCTCTCCACAATTTTAGCCTTCAGCTTTACCACATTTACAACCAAATCCGGCAATCTATCACTCTCCCTTGTTGTCAGTATTTTTAGTAGCGTTTATGCAACTCATGTCATTATACTACCTTACTCAGGCAAATAAGTCAATAGTAAAATAGCATTTACGCGATTAATATGTTGCGTTTTTGCATCTTACATGCTATATTATATTCAGGAGGTGTATACACAATGTCCGATACAGGCGAGAGAATCAAACAAAGAAGAAAAGAAATGGGACTGACGGCGGACGTCCTTGCAGAGAAGCTAGGCGTGTCCCGCTCTACAATTTTCCGTTATGAAAAAGGGGATATTGATAAGATCCCCGCTGAGTCATTATCAATTATAGCCGCTGCATTAAACACAACCCCTGCCTATCTCATGGGTTGGAAAGATGACGGTCAGCAGTTCTTTCATGGAATATCTGTTTTCCCTACAGTAGAAAAGACGAATCCCATTCCAAAGGGCAGCTATGAAGATCTGGTTATAACCGAGATGGAAAAAATGAATTCGAAGGGGAAGATAAGACTACTCGATACAGCCCGGGAGATGACATGCAACCCGCTGTATAATGATAACTATGAATTAGAAGTCAGGGCAGCCCATACAAGGACTGATATCGAAGTAACGAAAGATATGATAAAACATGATGATAATATCATGGATGATGAAAATTTTTAAAAGTCCCGTTTAAAGGACAGGCTATATGTTATATTTAATTTGGAGGTGTTGACTAATGAACAACTACGAAACACTTTTAGACGAGGCCTGTGAAAACGGTTTAACTGTAAAAGAAAAGCCCCTCATATCCAGCAACGGACGTATAAAAGGAAAAAAGATTGCAATCCGTAAGGATATTGACACAGACGCTGAAAAAGCCTGCACACTTGCTGAAGAACTTGGTCACTATCATACGACCGTGGGAGACATTATGGATATGTCAGACGCCTGGAACCGCAAACAGGAACGGCAGGCAAGACTGGATGGCTATAACAGGCTGATTGGTTTAAAGGGGCTGATCAGCGCATTCGAACACGGATACAGAAACTGGCATGACACAGCCCAGTATCTGGATGTAACAGAAGAATATCTACGGGAATGTATTGATTGCTACCGCGATAAATACGGAATGATAACCACGGTGGATAACTACTGGATCATGTTCATCCCACATTTTGGGATAGGCCGAATCGTTTAAAGGAACTCTGAGTATTATCGAACAAAATGTGGTGTTTTCTCTGATAATTTTTCTGCCATACATACTTTCTGCCATTTCGGGACATTCTATACCGAGGTGATTTTATGGCATCTTACGTGGCTCCCGAATTGAGGGACAAATTTGAATCTTTACCAATCAATTTGAAAAACTGTATCCTCGAGAAAAATGTCCAGTTAAAGACAATTCATGATTTGATTCGTGTTCTCGAAGATATAGTAGCGGAAGGAGAAGCAGAGTAATCTGCTTCTTTTTCTTCTTCCCGGCGTATTCCTGCCTTTACAAGTTTTCATTAAGGTAATCCTCAATTTCATTCAAACATTCCTCAATATCCTCGTTGGAAAACCGCCTCTCTATCCCGGCCGCCTTAATATGCTCCTCCGAAAAATCTTCCTGATCGGCTAAAAACCTGCGGCACATCTCCGCATACTTCGGTTCATTCTGCTGCATTTCCCTGTCAAGCGCCCTTTTCAGCCTCAGCCCGTCTTCCACTTCTACATAGACCGGCAACAGTTTATCCCGTCCAAAATAGCGGCTCATCGCCTCAAAAGACTGTAATGTCCCTATTACAATATAATCTTCTATCTCCAGGTCAATCTGCCCGTCGTCCGCCGTAAAATATTTCCAGATTCCGCACTTGGTATTATATGCCCGGACTTCAATGACACAGCCCTTATCCTCCAGCGCCTTCAGCCCGGATTCATCTGTAAAATGGTATTCTACCCCATCCGTTTCGCCCTCACGGATTGGCCGCGTGGTATACAATGTAATCGTCCGGAACTCAGGGCGCCTTTCCTTTAATCTTTTAAAAATGGTATCCTTGCCGGATGAACTTTTTCCCATGATATAGCAAATCTTACTCATTTCCCAATACCTCTATTTTTCCTTCTTTTTCGGGTCCCTCAACCGAAAATCCCATCTTTTCATATGCACTAAGCTGTGAGACTGCCTCCGCCGTAATCTCTTCCCCGGGCACAATCAGTGGAATTCCCGGAGGATAGATATATGCATACTCGGCAGAAACAAAACCCTCAGATGACTCCCATGACTTATATTCCGATGCGGACACCTTGTTTTTCATTATCATCCCCGTCTCTGCACTTGTATACACCTGTTTCAGCCGGGGAAGCGAAAAATGTATCTGCTGCTTTTTCTTTACACTACTTCTTTCGGATGCGATCCGTGCATCTATCTCTTCCAGCGCCTCCACAAGTCTCTCCATGCCTTCCGCAGTATCTCCGACAGAAGTCATCGCAAGCACATAGGAACCGGCAGTCATTTCCATCTGCAAATGATATTGGTTCAATAATACCTCATACAGCCCTCTGCTCGTAATGTCTGTACCTTTCACAGAAATCACGATTTTCGACCTGTCGAAACTGTCCGTCTCAATCAGTTTTAAATTTTTCATCCTGCTCAGCCTTGCTCTCACCTTTTCCAGTAATTCCACATAGGTCTGAAAACATCTGGTGCTGCCATTATCCAGCATTCTAATACATTCATCCATCCCCGCCATAAGTACATAGGACGGACTGCTTGTCTGAAGCATATGCAGATAGCGTTTAATTTCCCTCTTGTCCACAAAGCTGCCATTGAGATGTATCAAAGCCGTCTGAGTAAGCGATGGGAGCGTCTTGTGCAGACTATGTATCACAACATCCGCCCCCAGTACATTAGAATTTTGGGGGAAATATGGATGCATGCCGAAATGAGCGCCGTGAGCTTCATCTACAATCAGTGGAATTCCTTTCCTATGCGCGGCCTCTGCAATCGCCCCTACATCTGAGACAACACCGTCATATGTGGGAGACGTAATCACAACCGCCCTGATGTCATTGTGCTGTTCCAGAGCCCTCGTAACCTCTGCCGGATTAATGTGCCCATTCAGTTCAATATCGCTGTAAAACTCAGGATAAATATATACCGGCTTCAATTCATTCATATATATGGCATGATAAACCGACCGGTGGCAATTTCTGGCACACAGTATCTTATCCCCTTTTGCAGTACATCCCATAACAGCACTTAGTATTCCCGAAGTACTGCCATTAATCAAATAAAAAGTTTCATCCGCATGATAAACAGATGCCGCCCGCTTTTGAGCCTGCAGCAAAATCCCCTCTGCATGGTGAAGATCGTCAAAGCCGTCAATCTCCGTAATATCAAGACCATAAGGCAGATCACATCCTGTCAGATCCCCATTCCTCTTATGACCGGGCATATGAAAAGCATAATAGTCTGAATTTCTATATTTTATTAACTTATCATATAAGTATTCCATCATTACAACTCCCTTTTAAAATAAAACCTGTTTCATCAGGACTCCTTCTATGGTAACATAAATAACAAGTATATCTCAATATTTTATTCGATATTATAGTTGTATTGCAGTATCAATAAGCAAACCGTGGCAAAGGAGGATTTCTATGAAAGTTATTTACGAAGAAACTCTAAAAAATTATATGGAAAAAAGATCTATAGAAACCATAATCATTGAAGCCTATACTGGCAGATCCTGAACAGGCGTGCCCGAGCTGTCAGCAAAGTTTGCTGACTCAAAGACTGCCGAGAGGACCAAAAAGAAAAACTGCCGGGTAATAAAAGGGGAGATTGGAGAAATACTCATTCTTACACCGGGACTGAAATATGACAAAACCATAACTCTGTATCTCAACAATTTTCTTGGTATAAAAAATATAGAAGTTGATGGAATCAAGCCTTGATTGTGACATAAAAAAAGTACCGCAAACCCTAGTAAATACAGAGTTTACGGTACTTTTTCCAGATGAGCGTGCGGGGATTCGAACCCCGGACAACTTGATTAAAAGTCAAGTGCTCTACCACCTGAGCTACACGCCCCTAATTATAGACTATCTTTCTTTTGGCAAAGAAAATGCCCAGAGCCGGAATCGAACCAGCGACACGAGGATTTTCAGTCCTCTGCTCTACCAACTGAGCTATCTGGGCATTAGACTTAAAAAGTCTGAGTTGCGGGGGCAGGATTTGAACCTACGACCTTCGGGTTATGAGCCCGACGAGCTTCCAGACTGCTCCACCCCGCGTTATTAAATTTTAATTATCTCGGTTGAGATAAAGCCGATGATCGGACTCGAACCGATAACCTGCTGATTACAAATCAGCTGCTCTGCCAATTGAGCCACATCGGCATTATAACTATTGTGCCAAACCATTTCGGCTAATTGGCTTTAAAGGAAAATCCTTTAAGTGGATGGAGAAGGATTCGAACCTTCGAAGGCGTTGCCAACAGATTTACAGTCTGCCCCCTTTGGCCACTCGGGAATCCATCCATTTTGTAAGTGGGACCTATAGGGCTCGAACCTATGACCCTCTGCTTGTAAGGCAGATGCTCTCCCAGCTGAGCTAAGATCCCACATCATTTTGTTTCACACTATTTAATTAGTATGATAATGCAATTCCACGAAGCTTGATTAAATCTTACTCTGTGATACTGCAACGACCCAGAAGAGACTCGAACTCTCGACCTCCGCCGTGACAGGGCGGCGCTCTAACCAACTGAGCCACTGGGCCTTATGAAGATATATACCTTCAAAACCGCATACAAAGAATCTTTCCATCCATTTCCTATCACCCTGTTTGGTTATGCCCTCGACCTATT
>NZ_QUGN01000028.1:0-20232 GCF_003479085.1 Clostridium sp. AF19-22AC
TGTGCCTGAGCGAAGCGAAAGGAATGGATATAAGTATGAAAGCAAAAGAATTAATGAAAAGGGCAGCAGGCGGAGCGTTAGCAGCAGTTATGGTATTGTCTATGCTGACAGGATGTTCGAAGACAGAGGCACCGAAAGCAGAGACGAAGACGGAGGATGATGCCTCCAAGGATGTGAAAGATTCTGATGGCGATATGACAATCGCAATGCTTCCGAAATTCAAAGGCGAGAACTATTTCGATGCCTGTAAGACAGGCGCGCAGGAAGCAGCAGATGAACTGGGAATCACTCTTTTGTATGACGGACCTTCCCAGGATCAGGCGACAAACCAGAAACAGGTTGATATTCTGGAAGGATGGATCGCACAGGGCGTAAACGTTATCGTAGTGTCACCTAACGATCCAACAGCAATTGCACCAACGCTGAAGAAAGCACAGGATGCAGGAATCAAGGTTGTAACTTTTGATGCGGATGCCCAGGAAGATTCCAGAGATATCTTTGTGAACCAGATCACGGCAGAGAGTGCGGCAAAAGGCCTTCTTGACGGTGCGGCAAATGACCTGAAAGCAAAGGGATACGGTGCAGATAAAACAGCAAACATCGCTCTTGTATCCAGTTCAGGAACAGACGCAAACCAGAAAGCATGGGAAGATGCCATTAATGCACTTCTTGAAACAGATGACTATAACTTCATGAAGATTAAGAACAAAGAAACAGATGTATATTATCCGGGAACAGACGAGACGAAGGTAAACAGCGAATGTGCAACCTTGATCGGACGTATGGGTGAAGGCGAAGATAAGATTCAGGCTGCAATCGGTCTGTCCTCTATGGCAACACCTGCACTTGGCGCCCAGTATCAGTCGGCATCCAGCAAACCGGACGCGAAAATCGTTTCCATGACAGGGCTTGCTACACCAAACGCATTGAAGACATACATCAAAGATGATGAAAATCCTCTGAACTCAGGTGTACTCTGGAATTGTATGGACCTTGGATATCTTGCGGTACAGACAGCATACCAGTTATCAGAAGGAACCATCACACCAGATGCAACAACAATTGATGCAGGAAGACTCGGTGCAAAAGATATCGTTGATGCACAGTGTGTATTAGGAGATGCCCTTGTATTTGATGCATCCAATGTAGACGAATTCGATTACTAAAAGAATACATACCCGCCGGGCGGCATGGGGGTTTTGCTTTGCGGGCAGGGTATCATAAAGAGGGATGCTGTGCAATATGCAGCAGCCCTCATTGTGCTATAGACGGGGAGTGGAGTAAACATGAAAAAACAGAAGGCCGGGACAAAGCTGTCTATTACTTATGCGGTTTTTATCATTGTGCTGATCACAATAGTGGCAATTGTGTTTTATCGGTATAACCGTGATACGATATATGATGACGGGGTCAGCAACCTGATACAGACGACGAATGCTACAATGGAACAGATTGATAACCGGCTGACGAATATGGAGCAGGCCTCCATTGACGTGTTTACAAATTCCAATTTCCTGGAGCAGTGGCAGGAATACCAGAGGGGATGGAATCAGGGGACGGGGAGGAATGTAAAAAGAATTCTTACAAACGCTTATAAAAATAAATCGGATATCCGGCGGGTGGCTGTCTATGACAAGAAAGGCAGTTATATCTGTACGGGAAATGTGGAGACGGACAGGCAGCAGGTGATTCGGCGCGTGGAACACCTGGAGGAAAAATACAGCTTTAAGGAGGCTGACAGCAGGGTGTTTTTAGGACCGTCCGAAGATTTCTGGGAACCTTCGACAAACGCGAAAGTTATCACTGAGATTAAACCGGTGAAGACGCCTGCGAAGGAGATTGTCGGTTATATAGAAGTACAGCAGAATTATTTTTATATCCGGAATATCTGTGACGTGAAGTGGAGCGGGTATGACCTGAATACGATGGTTTTCATCGGAGACCATGCAGATCTGTTTTATGCAGACGTTACATGGAAAAAGCCGGAGAAACAGATCCAGTATTTTGCCGAACTGACGGAGCAGTATGTAAAGGTAAAGGACACCGGAGAAGAGATCGTAACGATGGCAAGTTCCAACTATTATCCCAGCCGGACGGTAATTGTACTGCCGAAAAAAGTCCTGTATAAGTCGATGAGGACCACGATTCAGGGAATCATCATGGTTGCGGTGATACTGATTGCATTTACGCTGTGTTATATTCTGTTTGTGACGAAGAAAATCATGCAGCCGATTGACACATTCGTGAAACGAATGCAGGTGACCCGTCTCGAGAATTTTACAGAACACCAGCCCACGAAGAACATGGACTGGGAGACACGGATTCTGCTGAAGGCGTTTGAAGACATGGCGGACCGCCTGCGGGAGTCGATGGAACGCCAGCAGCAGATGGCCGATGTCCAGACGAAAACACTGTTCAGTATCCTGCAGTCAGAGATCAGTCCCCACTTTATGTACAATACCCTTGGCAGTATTGCCAATATGTGTGAGAACGGAGAGCGGGAGGAGGCGGCAAATGCCTGCTACAGCCTCTCGGAGATCATGCGGTATGCATCCGATTACACGACCGTGGAAGTGACATGGCAGGAGGAACTGGACAATCTCAAGGCATATATGTCGATCATGAAGAGCAGATACCGGCAGCGGCTGGATTATGAGATTACAGTGGATGGGAATCTGGATTATTTTATGCTTCCCAAAGTAACGTTCCAGCCGATTGTGGAGAATGCGATTAAATACAGCCTTCTCGAATCCGAACATGTACTGATACAGATTTATGTTGTGGAATTTGACGGGTATGCAATTGTGGAGATCAAAGATAACGGCTGTGGAGTGACACAAGAAGATATTGAGCTTGTGAAGAGCCGGATCGAGACATTTTACAGGGATCACGGGTCAAGGGAGATCAGCGAGAATATTCAGTTTGGGGGAATGGGATTAAGCGGTACACTGATCCGGCTTTCTATTTTCTTTGGGGATGGTTTTTCATATGAAATACTGGGAAGAAATGATGCCGGAGGTACGACAATCGTTTTGAAGATGAAGCTGGAATAACAGGGGGGCTTAAAAGTATGTACAAAGTATTGTTGGTGGATGATGAGCCTGCTATACTGGAGGCAGAGAAGCGGGCAATAGACCAGAGGATCAGGGATTTTGAAGTGGCGGCGGAGGCTTATTCCGTGGACCGGGGGATTGAAATTTTCAATGAGATCCATCCCGATGTCGTACTTACGGATATGAAGATGCCGCGCAAAAGCGGGATAGAGCTGATTAAATACATCGGCTCCCAGGAAGACAAACCGGCAGTATGCATCGCCGTCAGCGGGTACTCAGATTTTCATTATGTGCACGATGCATTTATGTATGGGGGATTCGATTATCTGCTGAAACCGATTGAACCGGCGAAGATTGAAGAACTGTTTGGAAGGATCAGGCAGCTTCTCGTATCCATGAGAAATGATGCGGACAGTCCGGTAATCACTACGGAGAAGCCGTCCGGAAAAGAACTGGTGGCGATGATCGAGCACTACGTAAGAAGCCACCTGTCAGAGGACAACAGCATTATACGCATCTGCGGCAGGTATACGATCAGCCAGCCGTATCTGAGCAGGATTTTTAAAAAATATAAGAACTGTACTTATAATGAATATATTATTAATCTGAAGATCAGTGAGGCAAAAAAGCTTCTGGAGCGGCATGACTGCCTGATCGGGGAGGTGGCAGAAACACTCGGCTTCACCGACCAGTTTTATTTCAGTAAAGTATTTAAAAACAGCGTGGGGTGTACACCGCGCGAGTACCGGAAGAAGTTTTCAGAATAATAGATTTTGGATGATACAAAATAAGGAGGAACCAGATATGACAAATCGAGAGCGTGAGCAGGCAACACTGAATTTTAAAAGACCAGAGGGGAGGGGGACGGTCGCGGAGACTTTCTATCCCTGGGTGCTGACGACAGACCGTTTTAAGGAAGAGGGCATGCCTGCGAAGATCGCAGACGGGGCAAAGGATATTACAAATAATATCGTAGGCAACAAAGCAAACCAGACTGAAAAGTATCTGGCTGTAGAATGGGGGGAGGGCGTCATGGAGTACGAGAAGTACCTCGGTTTCGACCCTGTCAGAAGAATACATTTCGTACTTCCATTCAGGCGGTTTGAAGAAAAGATTGTAGAAGAGACGGCTGAACATATCATCAAACAGGATATCTACGGCAGACAGGTAATTAAAAATACAGGGTCGGACCTGGAACTGGACTATAAACCTGTGATTGAGACCCAGGAAGACTGGGACCGCCTGAAGGAACACGCGGAAAAAGAGCTGGAGGAGTATTTTACGGACGAACTGATTGAGGCGGCGTACGGCCCGCTCGTGGAAGGGCACGAGAGAGGGGATTATTCGATCCGGCTGAATATCGAGGGATTCTTCTGGGTTCCAAGGGAACTGATGGGGATCGAGGCCCATATGTTTGCCTTTTATGATGAACCAGAGCTGATGCATGATATTAATGAATATATCCTGAAGATTTATCAGACCAAATTACTGAAAGTGATTGATCTGGTCAGGCCGGATGTGGTCTACCTTATGGAAGACCTTAGCGGGAAGAACGGCCCGATGGTATCACCGGAATGCTTTGATGAGTTTGTCGGGGCATATTATAAGAGGCTGATCCCCCTGTTAAAAGAGCATGGTGTGGGGAATGTGTTTGTAGATACGGATGGGGACTTTGCCCAGCTGATTCCGAATTTTATGGCAGCAGGCGTCGACGGTTTCCTTCCGATGGATGTGAATGCAGGAATGGATATCGTAGCAGTCAGAAAGCAGTTCCCGACATTAAAATTTATCGGGAGTTTTAACAAACTGGAAATCGCAAAAGGCCCTGAGGCGATTGACAGGGAGTTTGAACGCATTCTTCCGGTTATCCGCGGCGGCGGGTACATACCGGGATCAGACCACCAGGTGGCGCCGTCTACGTCTTTGGAGAATTATAAATACTATATCAGTAAATTGAAAGAGGTTATGGAACAGGCAGGGGCGGACATAAAGTAATTTTGGTATTATTAGTAAATGGAGCATCGAAGAAGTGTTGAGTTGCAAGCTGACCAGCACTTCTTTTTTTGCACATCTTTTTATGATTTACTATCTTTTTACTATTTTAAATCGTTATACTTAATAGAATGGTAAAACGTTTTCAGTATGAAAAATGGAAAGGAGGGTTTTGTGAAATCAGATACGAAACTAATCAGGAAAATGAAACAAGGCGATGAAGAAGCTTTTGATATATTTGTCCGCAGGTATTATCCGGAGATTCTGTCGTATTGTAATTATCATTGTTCTGATAAATGTTATGCACAAGATTTGACACAGGAGACTTTTGTACATTTTTTCGCGAAACTATCCTCTTACCGTCACAGCGGAAAAACTAAAAATTATTTATATACAATAGCAGGCAATTTGTGTAAAGACTTTTATAAAAAGAAGAAAGAACTCTATATACAAGAGCAGGATTTAGAAGGACAGCAGAATCTGCAGTATTGTTCAACGGAAGATGTGATACATAAGGTTACAATTGAATGGGCTTTGGAACAACTGTCTGACGAATTAAGGGAAGTCATTATTCTATATTATTTTCAAGAATTGAAACTTACTGAAATTGCGTCCATACTGCAGATCAGCCTTCCTTTAGTAAAGTATCGTGTAAGGCAGGCCAAAATGAAGCTTGGAGAGTTATTGCAAAAGGAGGAGGATTATGAATCTGAATGTACAGGTCAATGCCTATAAGAAGTCAGTTAGAATCAAACCAGATGAAGAAAAAATACGAGAAACGATTATAAAATCTAAAGAGGCTTTTTTTGAATATGAAGATAAAATAATGTTGTCATACTATGAATTTTTATGGTCACAGTTAAAATTAACACGAAAAAAGTGGTGGATTCTTCAAACCCTGCTCTTATGTCTTTCTGGTATGATAATGCTTTCTGCGTATGAAGATATTTATATTCAAAAAAGTATGGGGATTATGGCTTCACTGTTTATTATTCTTGTTATTCCGGAATTCTGGAAAAACAGGTCATATCAATGTATGGAAATTGAGGAGGTTTCTTATTATTCCTTAAGGCAAATCTATTCTGCACGAATGGTATTATTTGGCACCGCAGATATTTTATTGCTGACAGTATTTATGGGGACAATGACAATCCGATTTCACTTTCAGCTAATGGACCTGGTGGTTCAATTTCTTTTGCCGATGCTCGTGACTGCCTGCATCTGCTTTGGAATTTTATGTAGTAAACATATTTGTAGTGAAACATTTGCAGTGTCCTTATGTGTGATTTGGAGCAGCATCTGGTCTTTTATCGTTTTAAATGAAAAAGTATATGCTATGATTTCTTTACCTGTATGGCTGTCGTTTACAGGAATTGTACTTATTGTTTTATGTGTTGTGATTTTCCGTACCATAGGGATGTGTGATAAATATTGGGAGGTGGTTTCTTATGGAAATGAGGCTGGATAATTTAACAAAGAACTTTGGGAATTTTACAGCAGTAAACAATCTGAATCTTACAATAACAAATGGTGTATATGGTCTGCTCGGCGTGAATGGCGCCGGCAAGACTACTTTGATGAGAATGCTGTGTACTTTATTGAAGCCTACAAGCGGCAGTATTACCTGTAATGGAAATGATACTTTCAAAATGGGAGGGGAATATCGGAAATTATTAGGGTACCTGCCGCAGGATTTTGGCTTTTATCCGGAATTTACAGTACAGGATTACCTTCTCTACATTGCTGCAATAAAAGGGCTCAGACCTGCCACGGCAAAAAAACGCGTGAAGGAGTTAATTCCACAAGTGGGGCTTTCTAAAGCAGCTGGCAGGAAAATGAAGAAATTGTCCGGCGGCATGAAACGCCGGGCGGGAATTGCACAGGCGCTGCTGAATAATCCAAGGATTTTGATACTGGATGAACCAACCGCGGGGCTAGACCCAAATGAAAGAATCCGTTTCCGCAATTTAATCAGCGGGCTTTCAGAAGATCGGATTGTCTTATTATCAACCCATATTGTTTCAGATATTGAATATATTGCCAATGAAATCTGGCTTATGCATGAGGGGATACTTGTACAAAAAGGTTCTCTGGAGGAGATTATCCATTCCATGCCGGAAAAGGTCTGGTCTTGTTTTATGGATCATGCAGCGGCCGCAGATGTAATGAAAAAGTATAAGGTTTCAAATATGAAATCAGAAGCTGGAGGTGTGGAACTGCGTATTATTTCAAAGAGCCGGCCATTTGAAAATGCGGTATCGGCGGAGCCTTCACTGGAAGATGTTTTCTTATACTATTTTGGAGAAAAAGGTGGTGACGGGAAATGATGCGATTTGAAATAAAGAAAGTATTTTCTAAGAATGTAAACAAGATAGCAATATTGATATTGCTGGTAATACTTGTAATTGTCAGTATGCTTACGGTTAACCGCGTTGAGTATACAGATGGAAACGGAAATTCCCACACCGGAATTAAGGCAGCCCGAAATCTTAGGGAAGCAAAAAATGAATGGGCCGGTTATATTACAGAAGATGTTTTGGGAAAAGTATTTATAGAAAATAGACAAATTTCCAATTCAAAGGAAGCAATGTCTGATGACATACAGGAAGCCAATAAAGCATATGCAAGAAAACAAGGATTGAGTGATATTCTGGATATGATAATCAGTGCATACAGTAAATGGCGTGATTATGACTATTATGCAGTTGAAAATATTAGTCAGGAGCAAGCAAAGGATACTTATGAGCAGAGAATATCTGGTTTAAAGGAGTGGCTTGATTCCGGGGAGGAAGCATTTTCAGACAAAGAAAAAAACTATCTCGTCAGCCAATATGAGAAACTAAAAACACCTTTTTATTATGAATATATGAGCGGCTGGAGCGCCCTGTTGCAGAATATTCCGACTTTCATTTTGATCACAGCCTTGATTATAGGAGTTCTCACATCCGGCATTTTTTCGGATGAGTTTCAATTGAAAGCAGATTCTATTTTCTTTTCCTCAAAATTAGGGAGGAATAAAGCTGTCTTGTCAAAAATAGCAGCGGCGTTTATGATTACTACAATTGTCTATGTCATATTTGTGTTTCTATATACAATGATTGTCCTTGGTATTTTGGGTTTTGACGGTGCTGCCTGTCCGATCCAGCTGGATATGTGGAGGAGCATATATAATATTACTTTCTTTCAGGCTTATTTACTGATTGTTCTGGGCGGATACACCGGCACGTTATTTGCATGTACATTATCCATGCTGGTATCTGCCAAAATACGTTCGACCGTAATATCTGCCATTATACCATTTATCGTATTATGTGTACTTCCGTTTACAAGCAGAATTATCACTCTGCCGCAGATATTTAATTTATTTCCGAATCAGCTGATGGAAATATATATTAGTATCAAGGACTTTTCGCTGTACGAAGCAGGAGGGAAAATTGTGAGTGATGTTATGGTGATTATACCGCTTTACATGATATTAAGTGTTGTCCTCCAGCCAATTTTATATGGTGTCTATAAAAGGGTACAAATAAGATAGGGAAACAAGAAAAGAGAAGTGCGAAACTGCCTTGCAGTTTATGAGCACTTCTCTTTTCTTAATTTTTCAGCATTTCAATGTTCATTCATGAATCACAGCATCATTCCCATGACATAGACATCATAATATTTTCCGTTCAGGAGTGTGGAATTTCGGCAGCAGCCTTCTACAATAAATCCGAATTTCATATAGAGAGCAACCGCATTCGGATTATCGGCCCTTGTGTCCAGACGGATTCTGGTGGTAACGCCGTTACCGCGGGCCCACTCGATCAGGCGGGTGATCAGCTCGGTCCCAATGCCCTGTCCCTGATACTTCTTTGCTACTACGATTCCGAGTTCACCCTCGTGGCGTGCCTTTATCTTATGGCTGGAATTGATTGTTGCAATTCCGGCAATCTCATCACCATCCATCGCCATAAGCATGATGTTGGTTTTATTTCCTTCCAGAGCCGCAATGGCACTGATCTGTTCGTCGACGTTCAGGGGATATTCGTCCTTTTCGAAACTGAGGAAAGTAGTTTCCCCGCCGACAAAATTGTAAAATGCCACAATTTTTTCCGCATCCTCCGTTACTGCATTGCGGTAAACAATAGTTGAATCTTTCATTTGAATCCTCCTTTTCTTTTTTATAAGCTGAAAATACAGTTATAAAGCACAAATGGAGTCCGGTCTTATCTTTCTTTAATTGGACTGGTACCATCCCCAGAAGTATAGTATCGGCCAAAGCAGGCCAATAAGATTCAGATAAGAAAAACCGACTGTAACGGATGAATAAATAATATTGGCTATATAGTAAGCGGCCAGTATGACTGCCATGATCAGTACAGACTGTTTGGATTTATATATGACTCCCATGATCCCTGATATAATAATAATCGCTGCGCCCACAATTGTCAAAACATATGAGAATGTGGACGGAATGTCGATTCCCATTGCTGCATAAGTCTGCTCAAAGGTTCCTCTCATAGCAATAGAAAAAATGCCGGAAAGCAAGCCTAACGCGCCAAAGACGATTAAGATAATAGATACTACTTTTAAAAATGTACTGCGTTTCTTCATTGTGAAACCCTCCTCGTTAAAATGAATTTAAAGTTTTAGTAATAAATATAGCTATCGTTACATCCTTCTGAGTGCCTCAATCGGACTTAATCTGGCGGCCTTTCTTGCCGGATAGATTCCAAAGACGATTCCGACGCTGCAGGAAAAGATGGTAGCGACCAATATGGCTGGGAATGAAAGCTGTGCTTTGATTCCCCCGATTCCAAGTGCCGTGATCAGCGCAGTAAGCGCTGCGCCTAATAGAATGCCTATGATACCGCCCATCCCTGAAATGATGGCGGATTCGCACAGGAACTGGGCAATGATGGACCCGGTCTTTGCCCCGAGCGCCTTCCGGATACCGATTTCTCTTGTCCGTTCCGTGACAGATACAAGCATAATGTTCATGACCCCAATACCGCCGACAATTAGTGAAATTCCTGCTACCAGTGCGACAAATGCGGTTACGCCGTCCATGATGGAACCAAACATATCGGAGAGGTCCATCGGCTTCTGCTGCACGAAAGGTGACTCGCCCAGATTCTGGTGTCTGGAATTCAGGATCTGTATCGCGCTTTTAGCAATCCGTGAAGCCTGGTCCTTATCGTAAGCGGTGATGGATACAGAAGGAAATGCTTCTACTGGAGTTCCAAGTGCATTGGATACTGTATATGGCATTTCCAGATTTATGCTTTTGTCCATTCCCATTGCCAGATACTGCTTTTCAGCCTCCATCATTTCGGCGGAAGTTTCACGGATGCCGACGATTAGTACGTCCTGAATGCTGCTGTCTACCTGAAGTTCGATACTCATGCCGATGACGTCTGTATTTCCAAACAGGTAGATCGCTGTCAGTTCATCGATGACACATACCATATTGGCGTTGGCTACATCATTGTCGTTAAAATATTTTCCTTTTACAAGCGGGCTCTGATACTGTGCATTCTCGTAATCCGGCGTAGTCAGCCCTACATAGGTGTCGAATTTTCCTTTTCTGGTCGAGATGGAACCAAGTGTTGCAGAATAGGAAGACACACTCTGGACAGAATCACCCAGCGAAGTCTTCAGAAACGAAATATCATCCCCGGTAATACAGTTTGGGTCTGAGACTTCTTCCGTATTAGACTGTATGGTAATCGTGTTATTCTGTTCATTTGAAGCGTCGACAACATCTTTTTTCAGTCCGTTACCGATGGAAACAATGGTAACGACGGAAGTGATGCCTATGATAATCCCCAGCATGGTCAGGAAGGAGCGGCCTTTATTGGAACGGATATTATCAAGAGCCATTTTTACATATTCTAAAAATTGTCCCATTTTATGTCCTCTTTTCTTTTCTGTCAGCCTATTCCTTTACTGCTTCTGCGGCAGCATCTGCCCCCTGTTTTTCTACAGGTGTGGCCTTCATGCCTTCCGTAATATCTACATTCAGGTCATTGACAACCTTTTCACCCTTTTTCAGTCCGCTTTTTACTTCGATCTGTGTTGTAGAGGCTGTGCCGAGTTCAACAGTTTTTTTCCTGACAACACCGTTTTCAATGACATATACAAAGTCTCCGTCGGAAGAAGTATTGATCACTTCTGTCGGGACAACGAGCACGTCATTCGCCTCTGCAACGGTCATTGTAATCTTAGCGGTGGCCCCGATACAGATGTTTTCATCCGGATTATCAATATGAATCTCCGCACCGATGACTGGGTTCCCTTTCGCATTTTCAATTGCAATCTTATTGACCTTCTTTAACGTACCTTCATATTTGAATTCACCGATTGTAATGACTGCCTTATTGCCGACCTTCATCTTTTCATAGTCATCCGGGGAAACTTCAATCTTTACACGTACCTTTTCTGTACTTGCGATGGTAAACATTGCCATCCCTTGTGTAGCTGTATTGGTCTGCAGTGCATCGACAGAGGCGATAACGCCATCCATGTCTGCCTTCATTCCCTCTTTGCCTTTCGCAACAAGCTCTGCCGGTGTCAGGGCAGAAAGCTCTGCTAAGTTATCGCTGATATCAAGGTTTGCCATTTCGGCGGAAGTCATACCGGCGTCGGCAGATGCTGTATTGGCGGCATTATATGCAGCCTCCCACTCTGCGTATGCGGCATCGTATGCGGCTTTGAGTTCTGCATATTCGGTATTGTTGTACTCAGGATCCTTGATGGCATTCAGATCAGCTGTGGCTTTATCACATGCGGTCTTGGCTTCCGTATAAGCAGTCTGGGCTTTGTCGAAATCTTCAAACGCTTTGACCAGTGCCTTTTCTTCTTCCGTCAGACTGGCAAGAGTCGGATCCTTGGCTTTCGCAGCATCAGCTTCGGCACGACGGCCATTGTAGCCTGCATTGACTCTGTCCATGATATTCTGCTGTTCTGTCATCACAGCCGTGTATTGGTCAATTTCCGCCTGCAGTTTTTCTCGTGAGGCGTTGTTTGCATCTATTTCACTTTGAACGGCACTGAGTGCGGCCTCATTCTGTGCATAAGCGGCGTCCAATTGTCCGGCCAGATCATTTACCTTATCGGCCAGCTTGTTGGCCTGTTCAGCAGCCTGTGAGGATGCTGCATTTGCTGCGTCGATCGCTTTGGCGTTCTGCGCCTTGGTTGCCTGAGAAGCATTCAGGCTGGACTGCAGGGTAAGCTGTGCCTGCTGGTTATCGCGTTCCAGATTAGTTGTGTCATAAGTAATGAGAACATCCCCAGCCTTTACCGTATTTCCCACAATAGCGCTGCACTTCTTGATAGGGGCGGATACCGGAGAATAGTATGTCTTCGTGTTCTCACTCTCAATCTTGCCGCTGGCATTGTAGACTTCCTTGATGTTACCGGTGTCCACGCTGGAAACCTGCAGTGTCGCATCTTTCGTTTTGCCGCTTCCTTTGGAGAGCTGGGAAGCAACAGCGACGATGATGATAAATACGGCGGCGACAGGGATGATAACCCATCCGGGCAGCTTTTTCTTAGGCGGTTTGGAAGCTTCTTCATCTTCCAGTTCAAAGGACGACTCGTCCCCGGTCATATCTGTGTCGATTGTGTCTAATATTTCATCCTGCTCTTTTTTCTTTTTGGAAAACATATTATGCTCCCTCCCTTTCTTCATTTAGATAATCTTCTTCAATCCTGCCGTCAATGATGCGGACGACCCGTTTGACCTGCTGTGCGATATCGTCATCATGTGTGATAATGATAACGGTACGCCCTCCCTTGTGAAGCCCCTTCAGGATATCCATGATCTCCTTTGTAGACCTGGTGTCCAGATTACCGGTCGGTTCATCGGCAAGTACGATTGGTGGCTGTGCGGCAATGGCACGTGCCACGGCAACCCTCTGCTGCTGGCCGCCGGATAATTCGCTTGGCCTATGTTTCATACGGGCCCCTAACCCTACCTTCTTTAATGCCTCAACTGCGATCTTCCGGCGCTTCTGCTTGCCGAGCCCGCGGTAAATCAGGGGCAGTTCTACATTCTCCACAGCATTCAGGTTTGCGATCAGGTTGAATCCCTGAAAGATAAATCCGATCTCCTTATTGCGGATATCCGACAGCTGATTGTCTGTCAGCTTAGACACATCGTGCCCGTTCAGGAAATAATTTCCCGAAGTGGGGACATCCAGACAGCCAAGCATATTCATCAGCGTAGACTTGCCGGAACCGGAATGACCGATGATCGCAACGAATTCCCCTCTCTGAATTTCAAGGTCAATACCGTCCAGGGCACGGACCTCGTTCTCACCGGGATTGTAGATTTTATGTATGTTCTCAACTTTAATGAGTGGTTCCATGTAAAATCCCTCCATAGTTTTTGTGAAGTACTCTTAATTATATTGTTTTTTATTCACAATAAAGCACTTTGTATTACTTAACTAATACAATAATCTTTTGCACGAAAAAAGTCAATACTTTCTTGTTAAAGTTTATTTACGCTTTACTGCCGTACAACATCGTGCACTTCAACCCCGTTTACAGGCGGGTTTTCATCTGGTACAATGTTAGGTATCTTTGGTTATGATATGACAGATTATATACGGAGGGGTTGGAAGTGAAAAGATTATTACCATTTTTGAGCGGTTATAAAAAAGAGAGCGTGATTGGTCCGCTGTTCAAGCTGCTGGAAGCAACATTTGAACTGATCGTGCCTTTAATCATGGCGCAGATCATCGATGTAGGAATTAAAGAACAAAATATTCCTTATATATGGAAGATGGGGGCGGTTCTGGTTGTCTTTGGTGTACTGGGGCTTTCCTGTTCCCTGCTTGCACAGTACTTTGCAGCGAAGGCTGCGGTTGGTTTCGGGACTGGGCTGCGCCACGCATTGTTTCACCACATTGGGCAGCTCTCTTATGCTGAGATAGACAAGGCCGGGAGTTCCACGCTTGTCGTGCGAATGACCAGTGACATTAATCAGGTCCAGTCAGGGGTAAATCTGGTACTGAGGCTGTTCCTTAGGTCCCCGTTTATTGTTGTGGGGGCTATGATTATGGCTTTCACGATCGATGTGAAGGTTGCAGTGATATTTTTAATTACGGTTTCACTTTTATCTCTTGTGATTTATGGAATCATGATGCTGACGATTCCTTTGTATAAGAAGGTACAGAAAAGTCTGGATGATGTTCTGCTTTCTACACGTGAAAACCTTGCAGGGATACGTGTAATCCGTGCCTTTTGCACACAGGATCAGGAAAAAGAGGAGTTTGAGGAGAAGAGCAGTCTGCTGATGAGATTCCAGCAGCGGGTGGGGAAGATTTCAGCACTTCTGAACCCTTTGACATACGTGCTTGTTAATGTGGGAATCATTGCCGTTGTCTGGTATGGCGGAAGCGCTGTGGATACAGGAAGGATTACACAGGGGGAAGTCATCGCACTCGTAAACTACATGTCCCAGATTCTGCTGGCACTGGTAGCGCTGGCGAATCTGATCGTATCTTTCACCAAGGCCGTGGCATCGGCGGGAAGAATCAATGAAGTATTTGACCTGGAATCTGGAATCAGAGACGGCAGTGAAGATGATACATGCAGGGATTCCAATGCTCCGCGTGTAGAGGCGAAGGATGTTACATTCTATTATCAGGGAAGTAAAGAGCCGGCGCTGTCCCATATCACATTCACTGCATATGCAGGGGAAACGATAGGTATCATAGGAGGTACGGGCTGTGGAAAATCTTCGCTTGTGAACCTGATCCCCCGTTTTTATGATGCCAGTGAGGGGGAGGTGCTCGTAAACGGCGTTAACGTGAAAGAGTGGAAGTTAAATGAGCTTCGTGAAAAGGTGGGGATTGTTCCCCAGAAGGCTGTCCTGTTTCACGGTACAATCCGTGAAAACATGCAGATGGGAAAAGAAAATGCGTCCGATGAGGAGATAAGGGGGGCACTGAAGACGGCACAGGCGCTGGAGATTGTCGAGTCAAAACCGGAAGGTCTGGATACTTCTGTGAGCGAGGGCGGAAAGAATCTTTCCGGCGGGCAGAAGCAGCGGCTAACGATCGCAAGGGCACTCGTGAGGAAACCGCAGATCCTGATTCTGGATGACAGTGCGTCTGCGTTGGATTTTGCAACAGATTCCAGATTACGGAAAGCTCTGTCCGAGGATACGACAGGGATGACCGTATTCATCGTGTCACAGCGGGCGGCCTCTATTATGTATGCCGACAGAATCCTTGTGCTGGATGACGGGGAGATCGCAGGCTGCGGCACCCACAGCGAATTGCTTGAAACATGCAGTGTATATCAGGAAATCTGCTACTCACAGCTTTCCAGAGAGGAGGTAGGTTAAGATGGCGGGCAGAAAAGATAAAACGACGTGGAAAATTATACGTCTGATTAAACCATACCTGCATTATCTCATACTCTCTCTTGTATTTGCAGTTATATCGGTGGCTCTTACCTTGTATGCGCCGATTTTGACAGGAAATGCGATTGACTATATTATCGGGATCGGACAGGTTGATTTTGATTCGGTTTTTTATATACTGAAAATACTGACAGCGGTTGTTTTTCTCACAAGTGCTGCACAGTGGATGATGAACCTGTGCAATAATACGATTACCTACCGTGTTGTAAAAGACGTCAGGACGCGTGCGTTTGCACAGCTTCAGGTCCTGCCTTTAAAGTATATCGACAGCCATCAGTATGGTGAAACGATCAGCCGGATCATCACAGATGTGGAACAGTTTTCGGATGGTCTGCTCATGGGATTTACCCAGTTATTTACAGGCGTGGTTACCATTGTGGGAACACTGGTCTTCATGCTTTCGATTAATGTGAATATCTCACTGGTAGTTATTCTCATTACGCCGTTGTCGCTGTTTGTGGCAAGCTTCATTGCGAAGAGAACCTATATGATGTTTAAAGCGCAGTCGGAGGCGAGGGCAGAGATGACGTCCCTTGTAGATGAGATGGTTGGAAACCAGAAAGTGGTTCAGGCTTTCGGGTACGGCGACAAGGCGCTGGAGAGATTCGATGAGATCAACAAAAAACTGCAGGATGTAAGTCTGAAAGCAATCTTCTTTTCCTCGATCACGAATCCGAGTACACGATTTGTGAACGGACTAGTGTATACCGGCGTCGGTATTGTAGGAGCATTTACCGCGATGGGCGGGGCGATTTCAGTCGGACAGCTTTCCTGTTTCCTAAGCTATGCAAACCAGTATACAAAGCCATTCAATGAAATCTCAAGTGTGGTAACAGAGCTGCAGAATGCCTTTGCATGCGCGAAACGTGTATTTGATTTTATTGAGGAGACACCGGAAATCCCGGATGCAGGAGATGCCGAAATCATGGGGCAGGCAGACGGGAGCCTGAGGCTTGAAGATGTGTCCTTTTCCTATAAGAAAGATGTCACGCTTCTGGAACATCTGAAACTGGATGTAAAGCCGGGACAGAAGATTGCAATCGTCGGTCCGACCGGATGTGGGAAGACGACGCTGATTAACCTGCTTATGCGCTTTTATGATGTGGATGCCGGCCAGATCATCTTAAGCGGCCATGATATCCTCGAGGTGACCCGTGACAGCCTGCGGGCAAATTATGGCATGGTACTTCAGGAGACATGGCTGAAATCAGGTACTGTAGCGGAAAATATCGCCTACGGGCGGCCGGACACGCCAAGGGAGGATATCATAGCAGCGGCAAAGGCAGCGCATGCCCACAGTTTTATTAAGAGAATGAAAAACGGATATGATACCGGGATACAGGAAGAGGGTGGAAATTTGTCCCAGGGGCAGAAGCAGCTTCTCTGTATTGCAAGAGTTATGCTGAACCTGCCGCCAATGCTGATTCTGGATGAGGCTACATCATCGATCGATACAAGAACGGAGATTAAAGTACAGGAGGCTTTCCAGAGGATGATGGAAGGCAGAACAAGCTTCATCGTGGCACACAGACTTTCAACGATCAGGACGGCCGATGTGATTCTTGTCATGAAGGACGGTAATATCATTGAGCAGGGAAGCCATGAAGAACTGTTGGAAAAAGGCGGATTCTACCAGCGGTTGTATGAAAGCCAGTTCGCACATTAATTTCCGTTCACAGAAAAAACACATTTCTGCTACATGGATGTCAAATATTTTTCATACAATTATGCTGACTCATGGAGACATCCGGAAATAAGGGGCAGAAAGGATGGTTTAATGAAAAAAAAATGGGCACGTATGATTCTGGGTATAACGATACTGTCGTTTGCATTTACAGGGTGCAGCCGTCAGGGGACGAGTGATGAAATTACAGTTTATGGACAGGTAGCGAAGATCGAGGGAGAACACATTACAATCGCACTGGCGCAAAGGAAAGATTCAAGCTCCGAAATTCCGGAGGAAGACTACAGCAATGTGATATTGACAGGAGAAGAACAGGTTATCACTGTTTCTGGTAAGACAGAAGTACAGGAGTCCGAAGTGTCTTCCGCAAAACAAGAGGAAACAGAAGCTGGGTCGATTGATGACATTGAGACAGGGGATATCGTCGTGGCAATACTGGAGGGGGCAGATGCGAAGACAGTTACGATTCTGCCGGATGCCGCAAGCATTGAGAAACAGGACAGTGCAGATCAGGCAGAGACGTATGGAACTGCCAAGGGCAGCATTGAATTGTCGGCAGTCCTTCAGGTAGATGGCAAAAGCGACACTTCCGATGAAGAATCACTGGGGTCAAGTAAAGAGAATGAGAGTGTTGTACTGGTAAAGAACAGTGGGACTCTGAATATGACAAATGCTAAGCTGACAAAGGCCGGAGATACAACAAGTGTGGATGAAAGCAGTTTTTACGGGGTAAATGCGGTCTTTGTGACGACCGGAGGAAGTGAATCAAGCATCGGAAAAAGTGAAATTACGTCAGCATCTGAAGGCTCCGGGGGGATTTTTTCTTCGGGGAAAGACGCACTGGTCCATGTCAGCGATGTGAAAATAGAGACTTCGGGGGGATCTTCAAAAGGTCTGACAGCGACATACGGCGGCACGATAGAGGCGGCTGACGTCGATATAACGACCAGCGGAGACCAGAGTCCGCCGATAGCAGCCGGAAAAGGCGGAGGAACAGTAAGCGTAACTGGCGGTAATATTTCCGCCTCCGGGCAGGGAAGTCCCTGTATTTATTCGGAAGGGAAGATTGCATTGGAAGACCTGACCGGTAATTCTGAAACAGGACCGATTATCGTGGTTGATGGGAAGAATTCCGTGAGCCTGAACAAATGTGATTTTACAGGAGTCGGGAAACAGGGGATCATGCTGTATCAGAGTACTCAAGGAGATTCCAAAGAAGACCCGGCAAAACTGAAAGTAACTGATTCCAGACTGACATCGACGGGGCAGGGACCAATGTTCTATATTACCAATACGAAGGCCGAAGCAGTTCTTACAAATACAGAATTGATATATCAGGGGAAAATACTTATTAACGCTGCCGGTAATGATACGAATAGCTGGGGGACGGCAGGAAAGAACGGGGGCGATTTTACACTGACAGGGATTGCACAGAAGCTGCAGGGTGATATCATTTGTGATGAAATAAGCAGGGTGTCAGTAAATCTCACAGAACAGTCAACATTAAAAGGCACTGTAAATGGGGAAAACAAAGGACAGAATGTGGATATCTCTCTGGATAAAGATTCCAAATGGGAATTAACCGGGGATTCCTATGTAAATGTTATTAAGAATGATGATTCAAAATGCAGTAATATTCAGTCCAATGGACACTCTATTTACTACGACAGCTCAAATGCCGGAAACAGCTGGCTGAATAAAAAAACGATTACATTAAGCGGGGGTGGAAAACTCCTTCCGCGGTAATACTGGCACTATAATGCATAGGAAAAGGCTCTATTGAATACGCACAACCCGGATATTCCGGGCGTCACTGTATTCGATAGAACCTTTTTAACGTATAAGAAAGCAGCATCTGTTACAGAGATATGCTGAAGACTACTTCTTCGGAGTCATAGCCTCATGCTCCTGTCGGATTTCTGCAAAACATTCCTGTGCCGTCCATAACTGGTTCGTAGGAGTAAGCACTGCCTTGTAGGGGAGAGGGCCCGCCCCGCTCTTTTTTAGGGCTGCAAGTGCCTGATTCAGCCTGTTGTCATCGAAAAAGGCAAAGACAATCATCGTCTCCGGCAGATCGTTCCCGTTATAGGCCCCCTCTTTGGGAACCGCGTCTTTCACACCCGCCAGTACGCCGAGCGGCTGATTGTACTCTTCCGTCTTTACTTTCTTTAGACGCACGTGTAGAGGGAATAATGCCATCTCTATTTTCAAAAGCTTCTCTTTATCTGGTACGTGAAATAATAATATAGTTTCTTTCATAGTGTAAAATCCTCCTGAACTCTCAAAAATCTAATGTAGCTTACAAACTATTCTAATATATGTTTTACTTTATCTATACTAATATTACAAAGGGCGGCAATTTCTTCCGGTGATTTACCTTGCATGAAAAGTTTGAAGATCTGGCGGGTACGGCGTTCCCCTTCCTGTTCACCCAACTCTTTGCCCCTGCACATCCCAATTTCTTCTCCAGCCTTACGTCCGATTTCCTCGCCGGCTTTGCGTCCAATCTCTTCACCGGCTTTGCGTCCGATTTCCTCCCCAGCTTTAAGCCCTCTCTTTTCAGCGCTTTTTATCTGGGTATTATAATCTTTCAATGCCTTTTCACGGGCCTCATATTCCAGCCGCTTTTTATCATCCGCACTCGGTTGGAGCAGTGTATTGTATGCTTCATCGAGATATTCGTTTGTCTTAGCCATAGTCTGAAACTCCTCTCTACTGTTTTTGACACTGAAGAACCTTATCCATGCAAGAACATCCATGATTCCCAGCTTATCATCAGCCGAGTCTCTCGGAAGCAGCGTGGGCAGAAGGACCGTATCCTCGACTTCATCCGGCGATAGGTTCAGCAATGCTGAAATGAAGCCCTTCCTGACTTTGGGGTTCTGCATCAGTTCCTTGAAACAAAAGTCTACAGTGGGTAACATAATAAAGTAGTTTTTGGTCATAAAATGAAATCTCCTTTCCTGTGCAGAAAACGAATGTTACACATGTAAGGAGTTATTCTGATTTATTATTATCATATCATGATATATGGATATGTAAAAGACAGAAGTACCTTAAAAATGTAGAAGATTCATTGTTTT
>NZ_QUGN01000028.1:20242-75287 GCF_003479085.1 Clostridium sp. AF19-22AC
AGATTCATTGTTTTCTGCGGTTCTAATAAGTAATTAATTGGGTAAACCGGCGAACTGACGATTGAAAAATGAAAGGTGACTAAAATTTATCTGAAAATGAAAACACTTTTTTTGCTTTGTTGAAATAGTACTATAAAAACGTACATATTTCTCTGCTTTTGTACATAATGACGGTGAACGTGTTGAAATATAATGGAAAATGTATGTATTATACAATTACATCATGATTAATGCTTCTAAGACTAAAGAAGCGAAAAGTACATTCCGGCCGGACTGTTCTATATTCTGCACTTATTGGATGGAAAATTTTCAATGAGATTCGAGAGGAGAAGAATGATATGAAAAAGAAGTTATTGGGTATCTTGTTAGCAGGTGTGATGGTCATTTCACTGGCAGCTTGTTCAGGAGGAGAGAAGGCATCATCGGAGGATAGTACACCGAAAAGTGGGGAAACGACAGAGAAGACAGATAAAAAGGACGGAGATTTCAAAGTCGGTATTTCCATGAAAACACTGGATGGGGCTTATTTTACAGCATTATCTACACATATTACAGATTTCTGTGAGGAGAAAGGCTGGACAGTGACAACACTGAATGCAGATTCCGATACACTGAAAGAAGCCGAAAATATGGATACATTCATTACACAGGGATATGATTTGATCTTCATGGACCCATACGATCCGGAGGGGGCAGTGGCAGCAATCGACAAAGCGAATGATGCAGGGATTCCGGTGATCTGCTGTGATAACAGTTGTGGGGAATCTGCACATAATGTAACGACAGTATTCTCTGACAACCTTCAAAATGGCCGCGAAGTAGGACTGTGGGTTGGGGCAAATTGTTTCGATAAGGACGAGCTTATCTCAGCAGTACTGATTGCTGGACAGAAAGGTGTGTATGCAGGACAAGAGAGAAGGACCGGAGTGATCTGCGGTGTTATAGAGACCCGTTCTGGATGTACAGAAGATGAAGCATGGGACGCCGCTGAAAAGATGGAAGCGGAGTTGATAAATAATGGTTCTGCTAAAAACGATGATGCAAACTTTGAAATCCGCGGTGTAGGCTGGGGAGACTGGAATGCAAATGGCGGACTGGCAGCGGCAGAGGACCTGATCGTAGCGAACCCGAATATTAACTTCCTCTTTGGTGAGAATGATGCAATGGTTATGGGAGCTATGACGGCAGTTGAAAACGCAGGGCTTACTGATAAAGTTGTTCTGGCAGCGGCAGCTGACGGGCAGAAAGAGGCATATGAATTAATCAAGAAGGGGACGTCTTATAAGGCAACAGGAGAAAATAACCCGAAGGTTGTAGCAGAGACAGCAGTAGGAATCGCAGAAGATATTCTTGTGAATGGAAAAGATCCGGGCGGATATGAAAAGTATACGAAAACACCGGCTAATTGCATTAATCCTGACAACGTAGATGAATTCTACAGTCCGGACGCATTATTCTAATTATAACAGGAATCGGACAGAGGGTGCGGCCTTAAGCGGCATCCTCTGATACCAGACAAAAGCCGGGAGGAAAAAGATGGTAAATCAAGAGTATCGGATTGAAATGCTTGACATAAAGAAAGCATTTTCCGGAATTTATGCACTTAACGGAGCACAGCTTAAGGTGAAACCGGGAGAGATTCATGCACTGATCGGCGAAAACGGCGCGGGAAAGTCTACCTTGATGAAGGTTCTTGCGGGAGCACTTCAAAGGGAAGACGGTATCGTAAAAATAGAAGGACAGGAAGTTCACTTTTCTACTCCGAAGGAAGGCAAGCTTGCAGGGATAGCCACAATATATCAGGAATTCATGCTGGCTCCGGAACTTACGGTTACGGAAAATATATTTATTGACAGGTTAAACAAAGAAGGAAAGATAATCAAATGGAAACGGCTGACAGAGGAAGCGGCACGCCTGCTTTCTGAGATGGGATTTGATGAAATAAATCCCGGCACGAAGGTGGCAGAGTTAAGTGTTGCATATCAGCAGGTTGTAGAGATTTGTAAATCGATATCAAGAAATGCAAAGGTTCTTGTTCTGGATGAGCCGACGGCTGTTCTGACCGTGAAAGAAATTCAAAAACTTTTTAAACTTTTGAAAAAGCTAAAAGCAGATGGTGTCAGTATTATTTATATATCGCATCGTCTGGAAGAGATATTTGAATTATGCGATACCATAACAGTTATGAAAGACGGCGCATTTGTAGACTGTATACCCGCAGATTCGATAGATAAAGAAGGGCTGATCCGGAAGATGGTCGGAAGAGATCTGAACCAGATGTTCCCTGACAGACATGCAGAAATCGGGGAAACTGTTCTGGAAGTGCAGCATATGACAGGATCAGAACTTGTACAGGATATCAGCTTTTCCGTAAAATCTGGTCAGGTGCTTGGCTTTTATGGACTTGTCGGTGCTGGAAGGACAGAAACTATGCGGGCAGTCTTTGGCGCAGACAAATGGGAGAGCGGAAGTATTCGTTTTCTGGGAAAGCAGGTTCACTTTAAATCACCGAAACAGGCGGTTAAAGCAAAACTGGGAATGCTGCCGGAGGACAGGAAACGTCAGGGAGTGCTTCTTGATCAGAGTATCAAGATGAATGCTTCAATTACGGCTATGGGAAAGGCACAGAATAAGGGAATATTCAGCTTAAAGAAGGAGACATCCTTCGTAAAAGAATTGTTAGGAAAAATAAATACAAAGTATGCATCTATTGAAGATCCGGCATCCAGCCTGAGCGGGGGCAACCAACAGAAGGTGGCACTGGCAAAGTGGCTTGCGGCAGACTGCAGATGCATCATTTTCGATGAACCTACAAGAGGCGTGGACGTGGGGGCAAAAACAGAAATCTACCATTGCATAAACCAACTGGCCCAGTCCGGTCTTGCAATTATTATGATCTCTTCTGAAATGCCTGAGCTTATGGGGATGTGCGATGATATTATCGTTATGCACCAGGGCAGAATACGCGGAACGTTAAGCCGCGCGGAATTTAGTGAAGATAATATTATTTTTGCGGCGATGGGAGGAGAAAAATAAATGGCACAAGAAAAAGGAAAATCAACTTTTAGTGTAAAGAATTTTATACTAAAAAATAATACATATTTAATCCTGCTGGTTTTATTTATCGTTTGTTCTATAGTATCAAGAGATTTCCTGACACTGAGCAATCTGGTAAATATCTGCCAGCAGTATGCGAGTACGGTAATTGTATCAATCGGGATGCTGTTCGTAATACTGACTGGGGGAATCGACCTTTCAGTTGGTTCTATCGTAGCAATCGGAAGTGTTTTGTCTGCTTATTCATTAAGTTCCTGGGGCTGGGGTGTTGTACCGTCCTGCCTGATCAGTCTTTTACTGGGGACCGCCTGCGGGCTGTTTACAGGTTTTCTGGTTGCACGGACAGACATGGCACCGTTTGTAGCATCATTAGCAATGATGACAATGGCAAGGGGAATCGCATATATGGTATCCAATGGATCACCGATTATGACTCCTGCCGGTTCCATCAGCGTACTGGGAACCGCAAAGGTATTTCCGTGGCTGACATGGCTTGCAGTAATTGCGGTAATAATTGTAGCTGCGGCATGGTTCGTAATAAATTACCTGTCTTTCGGGAGAATTACGATTGCAATTGGAAGTAACGAAGAAGCCGTACATCTGGCGGGGATTAACACATTTCCGGTGAAAATGGCAACGTACGCAATATCCGGGTTTTGCTCGGCAATAGGAGGAATCATCGCATGTTCCCGTACCGGAATTGGATCTCCGGCAGTGGGAAATGGCCTTGAACTGGACTGTATAGCAGCCTGCGTGATCGGAGGAGCATCTTTAAGCGGGGGAATCGGTTCCCCTGTAAAAACGGTAGTTGGTGTGCTTGTACTGGCTCTGATAGGAAATATTATGAATCTTCTTGCAGTTCCATCTTATCCGCAGGATGTCATTAAAGGAATTATCATAATATTCGCTGTATTGCTCCAGAAAGTTACGAATAAGAATACAAAATAAAGGAGAAATAGATGATGAAGGAAACGATGAAAGCACTTAGGATGCATGCACCATATGATTTTAGATACGAGGATGTTCCGGTACCGGAGATAGATGATGATGAAATTCTTGTAAAAATTGAAGGCTGTGGCATCTGTGCAGGTGATGTCAAGACTTATCACGGTGGCGTAAGAGTCTGGGGAACAGCACCGGAAAACAGATATATCGAAGCGCCGGTTATAGGCGGACATGAATTTGTAGGACGGGTGGTTCAATTTGGAAAAAATGTTACCGGAGTAAACATAGGTGACCACATGGTGTCAGAGCAGATGGTTCCCTGTGGTGAGTGCAGGTTCTGTAAGGCAGGATATTATTCCATGTGTCAGAGACATTATATCTATGGATTTAAAAAAGAAGCCCAGGGAGGTTTCGCTGAGTATATGAAGTTTAGCAAAGAGGGGATCCATCATAAGATTCCAGAGGAGATGACTCTGGAGCAGGCTGTTCTGATCGAACCCCTGGCATGTGCAATGCATGCGGTCGAAAGAGCAAAAATCCAGCACAATGACGTTGTTGTAATTAGCGGACTTGGAGCAATTGGGCTGGGGATGGTCAGTGTTGCCAGAAAACAGCAGCCAAGGCTGATTATAGGTCTTGACCTGCGGCAAAAGAGACTGGATAAGGCACTAAAATGTGGGGCGGACATCGTGTTCAACCCGATGGAGGTAAACGTTGGTGAGGAAATCCGGAAACTGACAGAAGGATATGGATGCGATGTATATATTGAGGCATCAGGGAGTGAAAAGAGTGTCGTTCAGGGAATGGATGCTATCCGTTTTTGCGGAAGATATGTACAGTTTGGCGTTTTCCCCAAGGCAATTACAATTGACTGGAACGATATCGGGGACGGCAAGGAAATTGAGATCTACGGAGCACATTTAGGGCCGTACTGCTATGAACCGGTTATGAAAAGTATACTGGATGGTTCTATTTATACGGAAGGGCTGATCTCACATGCATTCAAAATGGAAGATTGGAAAGAGGCATTTGAAGTGGCAGAAAAAGATCCGGATGCATTTAAAGTCATGTTAATTCCGTAATCAGAATGATAGAACAAGGCTGCTGCAGATTCAACAATCATCAGACAGCAGCCTTTCTTTTTACAATGATTTATCTGTTGCAGATAAACGGTACTGGTTGGCCGTAACACCGACTTCTTTTTTAAATACCTGGCAGAAATAATTGTAGTTTTTGAATCCGGTCAGATCGACTATTTCCAGAATTGACATGTCCGTGGAGGCAAGAAGATACTTTGCCCGGTCGATGCGCTTAAGCTTTACATAGCGGCCGATACTCATATGTACTGTGTCGTTGAGCGTGTCATACAATTTCGTGCGGCTCATATAGAATTCCTGACAAAGAGCTTCGGATGTTATTTTATCATGGATATGACTGTCAATATACTCATCCAGTTTTAGGATAAATCCGTTCCGGTTAAGCCTCATGATCTCACGATACATGATATAGCAGGTACAGGCCTCCATGAGATGGGCGATGGAAAGAATCTCTTCTTTGCTGCGGATATTGATCTGGGAAACGAGATCATGGATATTTTGAATATCCAGACCGTATTCCTCACATTTTTCCCGGATGGATTCTGTTAAATGTGTCTGTGCAGGCGAGCAGATAATCTGCCCGAAAACAATGTATCCAATGATAATATCACTGTCCCAGAGTGGCGCCGCAACTTCTGAGAGCCCCATATGGCAGGTATATATGATCAATTTTTTTTCTTTTTTGCACTGTTCAAAGGCGTTCCTGTTACTCTGGGAGCAGAATTGCTTGGTCTGGTCATTGTTGTGCATGATGGAACAGATTGGACTGTGTTCTTTAGGATAGGACAAGATTTTGGAGTAATTTCCATCATATATGGAGGCCCGGATGTGGGTCACGTTATAAAAGTCTTTTATGATATTTTCCAATGACTCAAGTTCCAGATTAAGTGTCATGGCAAGTTCCTCCGATTCGTGGTTTAAAGAGTATTTTCATGCGATTTCTGTTAAGGGGGAAAGATACGGAATAGTATCTATAACAGTATTATCCGGCAATAAAATTGTGTTTAACTTTTGAAATGATCTAAAATATAAAATTTACATAAAAATAGTCTATACAATTATTATAACTAAATCTTCATATTATTGCAATGTTATAATTAAAACGCAAATACAGAAAGGGGAGATAGAAGTTGCTGGTTACACTAAAAGAAATTTTAGATTTATGCGAAGCTTCAAAATGTGCAGTAGGATCGTTTAATACTCCGAACCTTGAGGCCATTATGGCAGTGATACAGGCAGCGGAAGAGATGGACGTGCCGGTAATTATCCAGCATGCACAGGGACATGAGTCAATCATGCCGCTCAGGACGATAGGGCCAGTTATGATTGAGATGGCAAAGAAGGCCAAAGTACCGGTTGGAGTGCATCTGGACCACGGTGAGACCTTAGATTATATATATGATGCCCTCAATATGGGATTTACTTCGGTTATGTATGACGGCTCGGTTCTTCCTTATGATATGAATGTGGCAAATACCCGTATGGCGGTTGCAATGGCTTCACGGACAGGTGCATCTGTGGAGGCAGAAATCGGAAGTATGGGCCGCCGCGAAACCGGGGCCGCAGTCGGCGATGGAAAAGATCCGGACAAGATTTACACAGACCCTGCACAGGCGCAGCGTTTTGTAGAGGAGACTGGTATCGATGCACTTGCCTGTTCCTTTGGTACGACGCATGGTGTCTATGTCAGGGAACCAAAACTGGATTTCTGCGTGGTAGAACAGGTCAGGAAGAGAGCTCATATTCCTGTTGTTATGCATGGCGGGTCGGGAGTAAAGAAGGAAGACTTTCAGGAGGCTATCTCAAAAGGGGTCAGAAAGGTGAACTATTATACTTATATGGCGATTGCGGGAGGAGAAACCGTGGCGGATAGGTTCCGCATGGGATGTATTCCGGTCGAACATCAGGGGAAGCAGTATAAGTACTGCTATTCTCTGGTAGAAAGCAGCCGGGATACTCCGATATTATATCATGACATCGTCCAGTGGGGGACTGAGGCCATGAAGAAAAACTGTCTTGAAGCAATGGCGGTTTTTGCCATGAAATGATAGTATAGAAGCGAAAGAAGCCGATAAAAAGCCGGCTTCTTTTTTTGTCGTATAAACTGACGAAGAGGCTGAAAACTTGAAATGTAAAACAAACTTTACAAAAAATGTAAAACTCACTTGACATTTAATGTAAAGCGAACTATACTTTAATCAGAAAGACAAATACGGAAATATGATTCCGGGTTTTCATAATCCACAAAGTAGCAGAAAGGAGAAGTTCCAATGAGAAGAGATTTACGTAAGGAAGTAAAAATAGGATTATTGGTGTGTGCAGGAACGTTAACGATGGAACAGTTTTTTGCTGTGCCTGAGTTTATAAAAGGTGTGATGTTAGGATTCGGCATATGTTATGAACTAATAGGACTCCTGCCGGAAGAAAAGTACCAGAGACTGAAAGCGAAGAAGAAAGAACTTTTCAGATTCAGGTAGGACGCATACAAGGATCACAATAAAACATAAGAAAGCGGGGAAGCGTATTGATTAACCGGATTCAGGAATTAAGGAAAGCGCGGAAGATTACGCAGAATGAGCTGGCAGATGCGGTTGAAGTGACAAGGCAGACCATTATATCGCTGGAAAACGGCAAGTATAATGCATCGTTGATTTTAGCCCATAAGATTGCACAGTATTTTGAAATGAGTATAGAGGAGATTTTTATATTTAATCTGGAGGAGGAGAACATATGATAGTGAAAACATTATTAAAAGGTGCAAAGACCGATGAGGAGTACAGGAACAAGTTGAAGAGCAGATGTAAGGCCGATATCCTGCTTTGTTTTGCGGGGGCTGCAGCCATAATTGCGGCGCTGTTTGCAATGATGCGTATGGAAACCATGCATGCAGGATTTGTATGCGGATTATTTTCAGGAACCGGGGCAGTTATCATTGTCATGGGAATTAAGGAGTATATAAAAGCAAAGAAACTTCTGCGTGATGAAAAACGTCTGAGGGCGGAACGGCTGAAAGAGTCCGATGAAAGGAACAGCCTGATCATGCAGAAGACGATGTACCTGACAGGATATATTATGCTTGGTCTCTGTTATGTGACAATGCTGATATCCGTGTTCTTCAATATGATGGTATTCTGGTGCATATGGGCAGTGACAATATTGTACTGCCTGCTTCTGGCTGTTATCAAAAAGTACTATGAGAAGAACCTGTAATTCCGGGTTCCTGATTTCAGGAAAGCAGACTGAGAAATTAAATATAAAAACCCAATATAAAAACAGGGATAAAACTGGTAAAATATTTTGGTTGACAAATAGATAACAAAGACTTATATTTGTATTAACACAATAATACAGATATGAGGAGGGGAGATTATGATTGAAATCAAAGGCATGACCAAGATTTATAAGCTGAACAAAAAGCAGATGAAGGAATCCAAGACGACGAATCCGGTCAAGACTGCTGTTAATAACCTGAGCCTGACTGCAAAGCCGGGAGAGATATATGGACTTTTAGGACCAAACGGGGCGGGAAAGACGACGACACTGCGCTGCATCTCTACGATTATCAAGCCCACAAAAGGAGAGATATTCGTTGCAGGACACGAGGTACAGAAGGAGCCGGAAAAAGTAAGGGAGAAGATCGGTTTCCTGACCGGTGATATCAAGCTGGACCCGCAGTTTTCCGTTGACTATATGTTTGACTTCTTCGGAAGACTGCATAATATACCGGAAGACAGGTTAAAGTCCCGGAAAGAAGAACTTTTTACTTATTTCGGGATCAAGGATTTTTCACATAAGAAGATCAAAGAGCTGTCAACAGGTATGGCACAGAAGGCGGCTATCGCAGTCTGCCTTGTGCACGATCCGGAGATTGTGATATTTGATGAGCCGACCAATGGGCTGGATGTTATCACGGCTAGAAGCGTAACGGATTATCTGAAAAAGCTGCGGGATGACGGCAAGCTTGTCATCATCTCCACACATGTGATGTCCGAGGCTGAGAAGATCTGTGACAGGATCGGGATTATCATTGACGGATGCAAAGTTGCTGAAGGGAATCTGGAGCAGATCCTCCACGATACGAATACAGAGGATCTCGAAGATGCTTTCTTTGAACTCTACAGAGACATAAAAGGGGGGAAGTAAGATGAGTGGAATCAGTCAGATATGCCGGAAAGAACTGGCCAGAGTATTTAAAGATAAGAAGATGATTTTTTCCGTTTTCCTGCTTCCTGTCCTTATCATGGTCGGGATCATGACACTGGTCAGCAGTCTGAGCACGAGTGCACAGAATGATGTGGAAGCGCATAATTCTATTGTATATGTCCAGAATGCCCCGGACGGATTTGAAGACTTTTTAAGATCATCAGATAAAGAATGTGAGATTATCCAGATGAGCGACCGTGCAGGCACGGAAGATATGATCAGAGACGGGAATGCGGACCTGCTGATAGAATTTCCGGAAGGTTTCATGGACGCGGTTACGGAGTATAAGGCCGGTGATGCTGTCCCTCAGATCAAGACCTATTATAACCCGTCGGAAGATTATTCACGTGCGGCATATGATGCGATTTCATCAGGCGTGCTGGAAAATTACAGGGAGACACTTCTGGCAGACCGCGTGGAAGACATGGCGGGGCTGACCGTATTTACGGTGAATTCTGACAATCCGGATATGGTCATTCAGGATGAAGAAAAGGCCGGCGGGAAGATACTCGGTATGATGCTGCCTTACTTTATAACGATCCTGTTATTTGCTGGTGCGATGGGGATCGGGACGGATATGGTAGCCGGTGAGAAGGAGCGTGGTACAATGGCAAGCCTTCTCGTGTCTCCGATAAAAAGAAGCTCGATCGTATTAGGAAAAGTATTCTCACTCATGATTATTTCCGGTGTCTCTTCGGTTGTCTATGTGGGGGCTATGGTAGCCTTTATGCCACAGATGATGGGCGGCATGGGAGGTTCGGATTTAGGCGTGAACCTGTCGCTGAACCCGGCACAGATAGGGATGCTGGCGGCGCTTTTAATTGCAATTGCGTTTATGTATTCCGCGATCATCGTTCTGGTATCTGTATTTGCCAAGACTGTAAAGGAAGCGAACTCCTATATCATGCCAGTGTATATGCTCGTACTTGTACTCGGAATCACAACAATGTTTACAACAAAGACCCCACAGGAATGGCTTTATGCCGTACCGATCTATAACACATCACTGACGCTGCAGGGAATCCTGACACAGGAGGTCACCATGATGCAGTATGGACTGACACTGGGAGTAACACTGGTTCTCGGAGCGGTACTGATCGGTGTAATCGCGAAGGCGTTTGAGAGCGAGAAAGTGATGTCAATTTAACCATTACACAGTATCACCGATTCTGAATGCCTGCATATAGTAACAGTAAGAATAACTGCTGTTGCTGTATGCGGGTATTTTTTGTGTTATCAGAAAATTGGTCCGTATGAAGCAGGCTGACTGTTCAGGATGGGAAACTATGAGATTATGTGAACTGCGGGAAAAGGAAGTAATCAACGTATGTGACTGTAAGAGGCTGGGGTGTGTCGTAGATATAGACATCGATGTCAAAGAAGGCAGGGTTGAGGCGATCATAATTCCGGGCCCCGGGAAGATATGCGGGTTTCTGGGGACAGACTGCGAATATGTGATTCCGTGGCGCTGTATTAAGAAGATCGGTCCGGATATTATATTAGTAGAAATACAGGAGGAAAAGTTTCTTCAGAAGCTGTAAAGACCCCGCCCCGGAAAAGGGCAAAAAAGCCCGTAAATACGCGAAACATCATCTGGACACAGTAAAGGATATTGTGTATAATGAGGACAGAATTGGTAGGAAAGGCGGAATATATTATGAAATGTCCTTATTGTGGCCACCCCGATACGAGAGTTATTGATTCAAGACCGGCGGAAGAGAACAATTCCATTCGCAGAAGGCGTTCCTGCGATGTGTGCGGAAAGCGTTTTACAACTTATGAAAAAATTGAGACTATTCCGCTGATCGTGATCAAGAAAGATAACAACAGGGAACAGTATGACCGTGCCAAGATAGAACAGGGTGTTTTAAGTGCCTGTTATAAACGTCCGGTTCCTGCATCTGAGATCCAGAAGACGATAGATGAAATTGAACTGGAGATTTTCAACAGGGAAGAGAAAGAGATTCCGAGCAGCAAGATCGGCGAGATCGTGATGGACAAGCTGATGGCTCTGGACCCTGTAGCTTATGTTCGTTTTGCATCCGTTTACAGGGAATTTAAGGATGTGAATACGTTTATGTCAGAGCTGAAGCAGTTCCTTGAATAAGTGATGGATATCATCTGTTTTGACAGGAAGAAAAGCACGTCTGCGGACGTGCTTTTCCATATATAAGGGGGGGGGAAACATGATTCGTATTGCAATCGTAGAGGATGATAAAGCTTTTATGAACAGGATCAAAAAGTATATAGACACTTATGTCATGGAAAACGATGTCGAAATCGATGTTTCTTGTTTTTCTGATGGAAGTGAACTGGTTTCAGACTATGAGCCGGTGTATGATATTCTGTTAATGGATATTGAAATGCCGAGAATGAACGGAATGGACGCGGCAAAGGTGGTGCGCAGGACAGATGACCGGGTCATTATAATTTTTATAACGAATATGGCACAGTATGCGATCAACGGGTATGAGGTCGGGGCTCTGGATTATGTACTCAAGCCGGTTAAATATTTTCCTTTTTCCATGAAGCTGACGAAGGCGGTTTCATCTATCCGGGAATCGGAGGCAGTAAGCCTGCTTGTTCCTCATGAGACGGGAGTTCGGAAGGTAATGTCTGATGATATTATCTATGCTGAGATAAGAGACCACTGGCTTCATATTATTACAAAGAGTCAGGAGTATAAAATGCTGGGGACTTTGAAAGAATTTGCAAACAAATTTGAGGAAAAGCATTTCACATGTTGTAACCACTGCTTTTGTATCAATCTGAAATATGTAACGTCACTTGAGAAAGAAACAGTTGAACTGGATGGCAGGTATGAGCTGAAGGTGAGCAGATCGCGCAAAAAGCAGTTAAAGCAGGCACTTTTAGATTATTACAAGGGAGGGCTGAGATAATGGGAGAGACAATTGCAGACTTGATATTACGGAGTTTTTTTACGATTAATATGCTTCCGATTGTTTTGCTGTTTTCAGCCAGTTTAAAGAAAAGGGACAGGTTCCCGTACCGTCTGGCCGGAGGGATTATATTCTGCCTGTTCTGTGCCAGTCTGTTCACCCACGGATTTTTAACGTATATTGTTGAATTCTGTGCAATGACAGTATTTTGCTTCCTCCTGTATGATATAACGGTAAAAGAATCTGTTTATTGTCTTGCGTGTGCATACATAACACAGCACATTTCTTACGGCCTGTACCAGATACTGTTCCGCCCGGATGGAAATCAGCCGGTTTATTCTATCGGCTATATACTGGTTTCCATAGCCGTACTTGCGGCAGTTTATTATTTGGTCGTGAGAAAGCTGCCAGAAAACGGCAGGTTTAATATTGACCTTAAATTTTCGATGTTTTCACTCTGTATTATATTACTGCTTGTACTGGTACTCAGTATTGTGGCGGATAATATTTATGCTGGGGACAGAAGCAGCATGTACTATGTTTGTATGGCATATGATCTGATCTGCTGTGTCTTTGTTTTATGGGAACAGGTTGATTATAAGAAAAAGCTGAAAAAACAGAGAGAACAGGATATGGAAAAGCAGATCTGGATGAAACAAAAGGAATTGTACAAGCTCAGGAAAGATGACATGGAGACGATCAATATGATCTGCCATGACCTGAAGAAGCATCTGGAGTCCCTTAAACTGTTTGCGAATGAAGAGGAGCGGCAGACATATTTCAATGAAGTCAGCAAAACAATACAGTCCTATGATTCCCAACTGGAGACCGGCAGCAAGGTGCTGGACATTCTGCTCTCGCAAAAGAATCTGATCTGTATGAAGAATGGTATTGACCTGACTTGTGTGGCAGATGGGAAAAAGATGGATTTCATTCATGCGGTAGATCTTTATACAATCCTTGGAAATGCGATAGACAATGCTATTGAAAGTGTACTTATGGTTTCTGATCCGGAAAAGAAGATAATTTCGGTTTCAGTGTGGACAAAAGGAAAACTTCTGCTTATGCAGGTGGAAAACTATTTTGAAAATGAGGACCTTATTTTTGAAAATGGTCTGCCGCTGACGACGAAGAAGGAGAGTGAAGGGCATGGATTCGGGCTGAAAAGTATCAGAAACAGCGTGGAAAAATATGATGGCTGTATGGATGTGGGGATACAAAACAATACATTTAGGCTGATGATTGTAGTTCCGATTCCGTAAGAAAGAAAAAAATGCAAAGTACGAAATGGAAATGACCTGTTACGAAATATCTGTGGATATTTTGTGAATTCATGATATATTTTACAAAAATAATGATGTGCACGGAATTATTTTATTCCCGCGGGCAGCGATTCGGGCAGACAGATTTGCATGTCCGGCTGGCGGCAGCAGCGGGAGTCGGGTTCCCTGCAGTTTGATGCAGTGTATCTGGCGCGATCATATATCATGGAGGAAAGGGAATGAAAATTAAGAAAGAACTGACACGAGGTTTAGGTGCAGTCTCGGCGTTCATGCTAGTTGCGGTGAACCTGGGCGCACCAGTTGCGGATTCGTATGAAGGCAGGATCAATACGGTTCTTGGAATTAACACAACGAAAATTGTATCTGATGATACAAAGGAAGAGGATACCGCATATTATAAGAGCGATTATGGAACAGATATTTATGATACAGACAAGCTTCAGGAACTGGAAGACGACTGTGCCGATGAGGCAGTGCTTGAACAGGAGGAAGGATCCGTACTTTTAAAAAATGATAATAATGCGCTTCCACTCTCAGAGGGCAGCAGTATCACATTATTCGGGCAGAATTCTATAGAAAGTGCCCAGAAGTCCGAGTCGGCCGGCGGGTTTGGAGCGGCGGCACCTGTCAGCGGGCCGTTTTACAGCTATCATTCAACAAGTGGGTCCACACAGGAACTGGTAACGTATTTATCTGCCATGCAGTCAGCGTATAATGTAAACGAAACAATGGTGAAAGCATACCAGAACAGTGGTTATACGCGCCTGAAGGATGCACAGAATCCGGAAATCGGAGAGGCACCGAAGGGATTATACACTGAAGATCTGAAAAACAGCTGGAAAAATGAATATAATGATGCGGCAGTAGTTATGCTGACGAGGCAGGGAAGTGAAGACTGTGACCTTGTGCTGGAGGACTCAGAGGGGATCAGCCAGCTCGCACTGCATCAGGATGAGCGTGATCTTCTGGAAATGCTTAAGGAAGAGAAAGCAAACGGAACATTTAAGAAGATTATTCTACTTGTAAACTCGAACTGGGCGATGGAACTTGGGGAGCTTGAAGATTATGATGTGGATGCATGTCTCTGGATCGGGTCTCCCGGTGCAGTTGGTTTTACCGGCGTTGTAAACGTGCTGAAGGGTGATGTCAGCCCGTCCGGAAAACTGGTGGATACTTATGCGAAAAACTCCCTGTCAGCACCGGCAGTTACCTATGCGCAGGCTAAAAACACACCACAGTGGGAAAATCTGGATGAAGTTCTGGAATTCTGTTCAGATACGGACAAATATGTTTCTAATTATCTGATCTATTCCGAGGGTATTTATGTGGGATATAAATATTATGAGACAAGATACGAGGATACAGTGCTTGGCAGCGGGAATGCTACGGGTGCCGCCGGTTCTTCGACAAATGCAGCGTGGGATTATAACAACGAAATTGCCTATCCGTTTGGATATGGATTGTCTTACACATCCTTCACACAGCAGGTAGATGGTGTAGAGTACCATGAAGAGACAGACAGCTATACAGTAAAGGTGACGGTAACAAATGAAGGAGATAAGGCAGGAAAATCTGTTGTCCAGGTTTATGCGCAGACTCCTTATGGTGATTACGAGAAAGAAAATGCAGTTGAAAAGTCTGCTATTCAGGTGGCCGGTTTTGAGAAGACTGGTATGCTGGAACCGGGCGCATCCGAGACTGTAGAGGTTGATGTGGAAAAATATCTGCTGGCCAGCTATGATTATACGAATGCAAAGGGATATATCCTGAGTGAAGGAGATTATTATCTTGCAATCGGTGATGACGCGCATGATGCATTAAATAATATTCTGGCGGCAAAAGGTGCGCAAGGAATGACAGACGTACTTGGCAGCCCGGCCGAAGGAGATGCGGACAAGGCATACACTTGGAAGGAAGAGAAACTGGATACAGAAACATATAGACAGTCACGTTATTCTGACGAGACGGTGACAAATCAGTTTGACGATGCCGACCTGAATAATCTGGAAACAGATACAGTTGATTACCTTTCCAGAAGTGACTGGGAGGGCACATATCCGGTTACACAGGTTTCTGTAACGGCGACAGAGGATATGATGAAAACTCTCGACGGCGAGCTGTACGAACAGCCAGAGGATTCTCCGTCCGTCGATGATTTTACACAGGGAAAAGATGCTGGCCTCTCCTTTGTAAGCATGAAAGATGTGGAGTTTGACGATGAGGAAACATGGAATACATTTTTAGACCAGCTGACGGCAGAGGAAATGTGTTCAATCCTTCCGGACCAGAATGGTTCTTCTATGATCGAAAGCGTAAATATGCCGGCCACATACAGAGGGGATGACATGGACTGTCTGGAGCAGGTGAAATTTAAGGCAACTGAAAAGTCTGGTATCGTATGGCCTTCAACGGTGGTCATGACTTCAACATGGAACAAGGATGAGATGGCAAGGCGCAGTGCCCTGACAGCAAACGAGGCTTACTTCATGGGCTGTACCGAGATCTGGTCAGGGGGGCCGAATATTCACAGGACACCATTTAACGGACGTGCATCCGCGTACTATTCAGAAGACGGTAATATGGGATATATCGTCGGAGCCATTGTCGGGGAAAATGTCCAAAAATACGGTATTATTCTGGGGCTCAAACACATGGTTGTCAACGACCAGGAGGCAAACAGGGAGAGTGTGGCGACCTTTACAAATGAACAGGCTTTAAGAGAGCAGTATCTCAGGGCATTTGAAGGCGCTTATACGAAAGGCGGCGCCCTGGGGACAATGACAGCGTTTAACCGTATCGGATGTACCTACTGTGGAAGCTCTGCGCCTCTTCTGACACAGGTGCTGCGCGGTGAATGGGGCTTTAAAGGGCATGTGACAACAGATGCGGTTGTTGCAATGGATTATAAGACGCATTATACGTCGAATATCACAGCAGGCGTCGACTATTTCTGCTGGGATATGGCCGGATTCGGAGCATCAGAGGAGACGACGGCATCCAACCTCAGTAAAGACAAAGTGTTAAAGGCAATTGAGGATGGCGATGGTTATATGCTGGAAGCATTGCGTAATGCAACAAAGCATACCGTCTATGCCCAGTCCAGATCCATTCTGATCAACGGACTTGACAGCAATGCAAAAGTAGAACACATTACACCGTGGTGGCAGACTGCTCTGAAAGCACTGAATGTTGTATTCATCCTGCTGACAGCATTGTTTATCGGACTATACTATCTGGAGGCATTTGTCTGGAGTAAAAAAGAACTGGGAGGGAAGCAGTCATGAAAGGATTATTAGTACAAAAAAGAATCAGCGGCCTGATCAATCTTGTGAATGCAGTATTTACTTTCATTATTATGATCGCTTATGCGGTTCTGTCAAATAAAGCAGGAGAATTCAATAAGAATGTAGTGATATATCTGCTTCTTGCTGTAATATGCTGCGCTGTATATTTCAGCGTTGATCATAAGTTTCTGGATATCGCAAATCTGGTCGCTGTTGTATTCCTTACGATGGGAATAGGGACATTTGCAATCGGCAGTATAAATACATTTGCCGACGCGCTGAATGGTATCTCCATGTTTGGATCATCCGGAGATATCGGGTATATTGTCGTTCTTCTGATTCTACTTGCAGTGGCCCTGCTGGCTGAGATTGTATCCTGCTTTATGAGCAGGGAGCCGAAAGTCCCATCAGTAAAATTAACAGATAAAGTATCTGGTTAAGAAGAGAAGTAAAGCCATACTGACATTGTACCGCTTCTGCATGGTACGGTGACAGTATGGCTTCATTTTTGTGGTAAAGGAGCAGCTTATAAAAGGTCTACAAGCTTTGCGGCCGCATCCTGCAGCATCTGATAAAAGGCTTCCTCGTCGGATGTGCTCTTTTGTTTTCCATTCTCTATGATCCGGATCAGCTCTTTGAGATCTTCATTATCCGGTTCTTCCTCCTGCATCAGTCCGCACAGCCTCTGGGACGCCTCTATCATTCTGAGAGGGCCATAGATATGCGGTTCGTTTTCTAAGCCGGCGGCACTGGTTATCATATAAATTAAAAGTTCCATATATGCTTCTTTGTTATTCATGTTTTTCCTCCCATCGGTTAAAAATCAGGACATCCTCCAGAGATTTCCGTCTGGACTCTCTGGGTTCTCCGTCCGGCCAGCCTATGGACATAAGCATTTCAATGCGGTAGGTATCGGGCAGATTCAGAAGCTTCCTGACAGCTGCGTCGTTATAAGATTTGACAGCACAGGTCCCGAGGCCTTCTTCAAGCGCGGCAAGCATAATGTTTTCGGCAGCCATAGAGGCATCCATCATGCAGCCGTAGATTTCAGAATTGCGTGAACCATGTTTCAGGGCATAGTCCATATCCGAACAAATGACCAGAATGACAGGCGGTTTGCCGCTCAAACCGGGACTGAACAGATCGACTTTACTTACTAGTTCGGGAAGCGTGACAAAGATAAACTTCCATGCCTGGAGATTACTGGCGCTCGGGGCGGACCGGCCGGCATCTGCAAGCTTCAGGAGGAGTTCCGTGGGTACGGGCTTATCCTGAAATTTTCGTATACTTCTGCGGGACTGGATTGCTTCAGTAACATTCATAGATTCATACCTCTCTTTCGTGGAGTATCATTCACTAAACATTTCCGGTACAGGCATATATTTTCCCCGGATATTTACGGGGATCGCGGATAAAATTATTATATCTCATCTAATAAAATGTGTCACTTACTTTTGAAAACACAGTTTAGTGTTGTAGGACAGATTTGTATTTATTTTCAAAAAAATATTGACATTCGGAGATGAAAATTTCATAATAAAATCAACTGAACTTTACGAGAATAAAGTATAGAATAAAGTATAGACTTTAGTCTAGTAAAGCTCGCGGAACCGTTGAAATTACAAAGGATAAGAAAGGAGAAAACAAATTGAATATTGTAACGTTAGGACTGCGCGTGGCTATCATAGGATATGCCCTCATATTTGCGGTAGTATTTATCAGAGACTGTCTGAACCATAAGGAGGATTTTAAGGGGCGGAGACATGTTACCCTGTTTATCATCGGGGCGGTTACCAATTTTTTCGATACACTGGGAATCGGAAGCTTTGCGACAACACAGGCGGTCTTTAAACTGACAAAATCAAGTTCGGATAAGATTATGCCGGGAACTCTGAACGTTGGGGACTGTATTCCGGTCATGACGGAGTTTCTTCTGTTTCTCGGACTGGTAGAGGTGGCTCCACTGACACTGATCTCTATGATTGTGGGGGCGATTATAGGTTCACTTATTGGGGCAAATGTTGTATCCAAATGGTCCGTTAAGGTCGTAAGATATGCTTTGGGAGGTGCACTGGTATTTCTGGCAGTCATGATGGGCTGCAGGCTGATGGAGATCGGCCCGTTCGGTACAGCCGGGATGGCAACAGGACTTGCAGGGTGGAAACTTGCCGTGGCTGTCGGTGTAAATTTTTTGCTGGGTGCGCTAATGACTATAGGTGTCGGGCTGTACACCCCATGCATCGCTCTTTGCAGCGCACTGGGACTGAATGTAAAGATCGCCTTTCCGGTTATGTTCGGTTCTTGTGCCTTCCTGATGCCTTCCTGCGGATTTGCATTTATTAAAAAAGGAACTTATGACAGGGCTGCGGCTGCATGGCTGACAATCGGCGGGGCGGTAGGGATTTTTATTGCATTTTGCATCGTACGATCGCTTCCGCTGGAAATACTGACATGGATTATTATAGTAGTAATGCTGTATACTGCTGTCATGTTTTTTAAAGATGCAAGGAAAAATGCCGAGTAGGAATGGGATTCATTTTTGATAAATACTTGCCAAACGGTGCCAAATCCTATACAATGAAGTCGACAATTTAATAATGAAGGTTATTTGAAGAAGGAGACAGACATGAAAAGAAGAACAATGAGTATTCTTGTAATGCTTACGATGGCTGTAACTATTGCACTGAGCGGATGTTCAGGTGATAAGGGAGAGCAGAAGTCAACGACGGAGAATAAACTTTCAGGAAACCCAGTCGAGGGCGGAAGTATCAAGGTAGGTATTTCCCAGGATTTGGACAGTCTTGACCCACACAAAGCAGTTGCGGCAGGAACAAAAGAGGTTTTATTTAACATTTATGAAGGCCTAGTAAAGCCGGATAAAGATGGTAATTTAGTCGAAGCCGTAGCCAGCAGCTATTCAGTTTCTGATGATGCAAAGGTATATACATTTACCTTGCGTGATGGGGTGAAGTTCCATAACGGGAATGCTGTGACGGCAGAAGATGTGAAATATTCAATAGACAGATGCGCTGATACTTCTAATGGGGAACCATTGGTATCAGCGTATTCTATTATTGAGAGTGTGAATATTCTGGATGAGAAGACGGTTGAAATCCGCCTCACGGAATCCAATACCGAGTTCCTTGCCTATATGACGACTGCGATTATCCCGAAAGATTATGACAAGCTGGACACAGAACCAGTCGGGACAGGTCCGTTTAAGTATGTATCACGCAGCCCGCAGGAAAATGTTATTCTGGAGAAGAATGAAGACTACTGGGGAGAAAAAGCACATCTTGATAAGGTGGAATTCAAAATTGTAGCAGACGCGGATATGCTGGTCACGAATTTGAAAGGAGGTTCCATCGACATGGCGATGCGACTTACTTCAAGTCAGGCCGCGGAGCTGACAGACGGCTTCCATATAGAAGAAGGAACCATGAATCTTGTACAGGCATTATACCTGAACAATGATGTGGAGCCACTGAACAACGAAAAGGTCAGACAGGCACTCTGCTACGCAGTCAATCCAGATGAAATCATGGATATGATGGCAGACGGCAAGGGCGTCCGCATCGGGACAAGTATGTATCCGGGATTAAAGAAGTACTACGATGAAGAATACGCGGATTATTACGCACAAGATTTTGAAAAAGCAAAAGAACTGCTCAAAGAAGCCGGATATCCGGATGGATTTGACCTGGAGATAACCGTAAGCTCCGCAGACCAGCCACACGTAGACACTGCACAGGTGATTGCAGAAGAACTCAAAAACATCGGCGTCAATGTCACAATCAAACCGATCGAATGGGAAGCATGGCTGGAAGATGTCTACGCAAAACGCGACTACCAGTCAACCGTAGTTGGTGTAGACGCATCCAACCTGTCAGCACGCGCAATGCTGGAACGCTTCACATCCGACGCATCCGGAAACTTTATCAACTTCAAAGACGACGAGTACGATAAAGTCTTCAAAGAAGCAATCGCAGCAACAGACGAAACAGAACAGATCAAACTATACAAACAGGCAGAAGGAATATTAGCAGAAAAAGCCGCAAACGTCTACATTCAGGATCTGGCAAATCTGGTAGCAGTCAGCAATAAATACGACGGATATACATTCTACCCGTTGTATGTACAGGATATGTCAACAATATATATGGTTGAATAAACCAAAAAACCTTCAAAAAGGTACACCACTAAACGCAGTTTGGGACGTAGTAAAGTTGAAAAAGATTACGTCCCCAAGGAGGCAGGTATGAAGTTTGTTTTTAGGAAATTATCAGGTCTTATAATCGCATTATTAATTGTCAGTATGCTTGCCTTCCTTGCGTTTGAGGTGATTCCCGGGGACCCGGCGAGGTCAATTCTCGGCACGGAGGCGACTGAGGCGAAGGTCCAGGCTCTGCGGGAGGAGATGGGATTGAACCGTCCCCTGCCGCAGCGGTATGGACTGTGGCTGAAGGATTTTGCGGCAGGGGATATGGGGATGTCTTATTCTTATCAGGTCCCGGTCAGGGAGATGATCGGGGATAAGATTCCTATTACGATTACGCTGACTCTGATGGGTTTTTTCTTTATTTTGTTGTTTTCTATACCGGTGAGTCTTTTGAGTGTGAGGTATGAGAATCGGTTTGTGGATCAGTTCTTTTTGATTCTGAATCAGGTTACGATGTCTGTTCCGCCGTTTTTTGTCGGGATTATTTTCACGGTGTTATTCGGATTGGTATTTAAGTTGTTCACGCCGGGGGGATATGTTTCTTATACGGAGAGTCTTACCGGATTTCTGGGATATCTGATTCTTCCGTCGATCGCCATCGCGCTGCCAAAGGCGGCTATGACTACGAAGCTGTTCCGCAGTTCGCTGATTACGGAGATGAGGCAGGATTATGTGCGTACGGCGATGAGCAGGGGGAACGCCCCGTGGAGAGTGCTTGTGCATCATGCGCTGAAGAATGGGATTCTTCCGGTGATTACTTTTCTCGGAATGGCGATTGCGGATATGATTGCAAATAGTATTGTGATCGAGCAGGTGTTCGGAATCCCGGGACTCGGGAGGACGCTGATCTCGTCGATATCCAAACGGGATTATCCCGTGGTGGAGGCTGTGATTGTTCTGATTGCAGTGGTGATTCTGGTGATTAATGTAATTGTGGATTTACTGTATCGGAAACTGGACAAACGGATTGAGATATAGAGGTACTGATTTGAGCAGATTAAGTATAAATGGGATGAAAAAGGGAAAAACTTCCAATAACCTATTTTCCGGCAGGCCCCAAAAGCTGTCCGGGCAGAAGGCGGCCGGGGGCGGGCTGAGAAGTTATAATTTCACATTTGGGGCGGTACTTACGGTGGTTATGCTGGGACTGATCGTGCTGGGATTTTTCTGGGTGCCGTATGATACGGAAGCGATGCAGGGGTCGGTAAAATTAAATGCCCCGTCTCTTGCCCATATTTTTGGGACAGACCAGTTCGGCAGGGATGTGTTCAGCCGGGTTCTTTCCGGCGCAGGCAGCACGCTGGCGATTGCCGGGGGGACGATTCTGATCGGGGGCGGTATCGGCATTCTGATCGGGGCCGTGACCGGGTATTTCGGGGGCTGGCTGGATGAAGGGCTGATGCGGATCAACGATGTGCTGGCAGCATTTCCCAGTGTACTTCTGGCACTGGTGATTATCAGCATATGGGGAAGCGGGAAATATAAGGTCATGCTGGCTCTCGGAATCGCTTTTATCCCGAGTTTTGCAAGGATTGTGCGCGGTGAATTTATGCGCTGCCGGGAAGAAGATTACGTCACAAGTGCCAGACTGATCGGGGTATCCACGCCACGGATTTTGTTTGTCCATATACTGCCGAATATCCTTCCGGCACTCTTATCTTCCCTGACGATCGGGTTCAATAATGCCGTCATTCAAGAGGCTGGCATGAGCTATCTAGGGATCGGTGTGCAGCCGCCGGACGCCAGCCTTGGCCGGATGCTTTCTGAATCCCAGACATATCTGGCAAGCGGACCGTGGTGTGCAGTCTTTCCCGGACTCTTTCTGGTCCTGCTGATTCTGGGAGTCGGAATGCTGGGTGAAGGGATTCTGGACAGATTCGGAGGTGGAAGATAATGCTGAAAGTGGAAAATCTGTCGATTCACTTCGAAGAGCGCGGAGCCAGCCAGGAAGTCGTGCGGGACGTATCCTTCGAAATTCAGGACGGAGAAATCTTAGGAATCGTGGGTGAATCAGGCTCGGGGAAAACAATGACGGCTCTGACGATCGCAGGGCTTTTGAAAAACAATGCCATATTGGATAGCGGAAGTATCCGGCTGGACGGCGTAAACCTGCTTTCCCTGTCGGAAAAGGAAATGCGCTCAATTCAGGGAAAAGATATCAGTATGATTTTTCAGGAACCGATGACCGCACTCAATCCGACGATGAGGATTGGAAAACAAGTAGAGGAGGCACTAATCCTGCACACAGGTCTTTCAAAGGAAGAACGCAGGAAAAAGGTCATCAAAGCTCTGGAAGATGTGGAATTGACTCAGCCTGAAAAGCTGTGCCGCAAATACCCTTATGAATTATCCGGAGGAATGCGACAGCGCGTCATGATCGCCGCGGCAATCGTATGCCGGCCCAAACTTCTAATCGCTGACGAGCCGACAACTGCGCTGGATGTGGGGACGCAGGAGAGTATTCTGAAATTATTAAAGAAATTGAATAAAAAATACAATATGGGAATCCTCTTTATATCCCATAACCTGAGAGTGGTAAATGAACTCTGCAGCAGGGTCCTCGTCATGAAAGACGGCCGGGCGCTGGAGGAAGGACAGGCAGTGCAGATTTTTGAGCATCCGCAGACAGAGTATACAAAGGAACTAATCGCCGCGATCCCGACCCGGACAAAAGGAAGCAGATTCTATGAACTCCTGAAAGCAAGAGCCAGTGAGGAAGGATTTGCAGATTCGGATGTAAAGGCAGGTGAAGAAAATGCCTGAGAAAGTACTAGAGTTAAAGGGAGTAAACGCATATTATAAGGAAGGAAAACAGAAGAAACAAGTTCTCGAAGACGTTTCGTTTACCTTGTATGAGGGCGAAATCACGGGGCTGGTTGGAGCCAGCGGAAGCGGCAAGTCTACATTGTGCAAATGCGTGCTCGGCCTCCTGAAAGAATATGATGGAGAGATCATTCATTATACAAAATCCCCCCAGATGATCTTTCAGGACCCGTTCCGCTCCCTGAACCCAAAGAAATCGATCGGCTGGATTCTCGAGGAACCATTAAAAGTACAGGGCGGGTGCACGAAAGAGCAGCGCCGGGAAAAGGCGGAAGAGATGTTAAAACGCGTACATCTTCCGGTGGAACTATATGGTCGTTATCCGAGAGAACTAAGCGGCGGACAGAGGCAGAGGGTGAGCATCGCCCTGACTTTAATTACAGGCACAAAATTTATTCTGGCAGATGAACCTCTGTCCGCACTGGACGTGACGGTTCAGGCCCAGATCATCGCTCTTTTAAAGGAGCTGCAGGAAAGTGAAAAAATCTGTTACCTGTTCGTATCCCATGATCTGGATGTGGTCAGTATGCTATGCAGCCGGGTTCTCTTTTTAAAAGACAGGAAAGTGATGGAATATGCGGACTTATAAAATGACAATTATATACGATGGAACGAGGTACCAGGGCTGGCAGAGGCAGAAAAATACGGATCAGACAATTCAGGGTATCCTGGAGGCGTCCATCGGGAAAATAGCCGGTTATCCGGTGGAAGTAAATGGTTCCGGCAGGACAGACGGCGGTGTGCATGCAAAAGGACAGACTGCAAGCATAACCCTGTCCGGCAGAGTGGATGAAACAACATTCCGTGAAGAACTGAACAAAGTACTCCCCGAAGACATCCGGGTAAAGGAAATGCTCCTTGTGAAAAACGGTTTTCACGCCCGGCAGAATGCAAAAGGGAAGCGGTACGAATATTTCATAGATACCCGGGAAAAGCCGGATGTATTTGCAAGAAAATATTGCTGTCACTATCCTTATGGACTGAACATTGCGGCGATGGAAGAGGCGGCCGGTTATCTGATCGGGAAACATGATTTTTCAGGATTTACAGATAAAAAAGACGAAAAGTCCACAATTCGGACAATTTATGATATAATCATTGAGAAACAGGACAGCAAGATACGGATCGAATATTATGGGACGGGCTTTCTGTACCATATGGTCCGTATTCTGACAGGAACTCTTCTGGAGGTAGGCACAGGAGAGAAAAAGCCGGATGAGGCCATCTCCATTCTGGAGGCGGGAAAGCGTGAATATGCAGGCTTTCTGGCACCTGCCAGAGGATTGTTTTTAAAAGAAGTCTACTATACTTAAGAGGATGCAGGGGAGCCGGAATGCGGGGAAGAAAAGGATGTAGAGCAGATTCTGCTCATATTCATGCGATTCCCGGCAGCCGGCTCCTGATTTACTTTAGAATCAGATGAAAAGATAAGGAGGCCTAAATGAAATTTATATCATGGAATGTGAACGGCATACGCGCATGTGTGCAGAAAGGATTCGTGGAATTTTTCCGCGGGGCGGACGCAGATATTTTCTGCATTCAGGAAACAAAAATGCAGGAGGGACAGTTGGAACTGGATCTGGAGGGATATCACCAGTACTGGAACTATGCGGTAAAAAAAGGATACTCCGGGACAGCAGTATTTACAAAAAAAGAGCCCCTGTCCGTGGCTTATGGGATTGGTATCGAAGAACACGATCAGGAAGGGCGTGTCATCACGCTGGAATTTGAAGACTTTTACTTTGTAACTGTCTACACACCAAATTCCCAGAATGAACTCGCCAGACTGGATTACCGGATGAAGTGGGAAGATGATTTCCGGGCATATCTGAAGAAACTGGATGAGAACAAGCCAGTTGTTGTGACAGGCGACATGAACGTGGCACATCAGGAAATCGACCTGAAAAATCCAAAAACAAACCGCAGGAATGCAGGTTTTACGGATGAAGAACGCCAGAAATTTACGGATCTTCTGGATGCAGGATTCATCGATACATTCCGTTATTTTTATCCGGATCAGGAAGGCATCTATTCCTGGTGGTCTTACCGTTTCCGGGCCCGCGAAAAGAATGCAGGGTGGCGTATCGACTATTTCTGCGTATCAGAGTCGTTAAAAGACAGACTCAAAGGGGCAGGCATCCTGACGGAGGTGCTCGGTTCAGACCATTGTCCCGTCGTACTCGAGATGGAGTAAATAATTTAAATATAGAAACAGGAGGCAGTCAGCATGACAAAGATTGATATCATTTCCGGTTTTCTCGGAGCCGGAAAAACAACATTTATCAAAAAAATGCTTCAGGAGGCATTTCAGGGAGAACAGGTGGTTCTGATTGAAAATGAATTTGGCGAGATTGGGATTGACGGAGGATTTTTGAAAGATTCCGGGATCGAAATCCGCGAGATGAATTCAGGATGCATCTGCTGTTCTTTAGTCGGGGATTTCGGAAAGTCACTGAAAGAAGTAGTGGATAAGTACCACCCGGACCGGATCCTGATCGAACCTTCTGGAGTCGGGAAACTCTCCGATGTCATCAAAGCAGTGCAGGATGTCCAGGGAGAGATTGATGCGGTACTGAACAGTTTTACCACTGTGGTAGATGCAATGAAGTGTCGTCTGTACAGAAAGAATTTTGGTGAATTCTTCAGCAATCAGGTCGAGTATGCGGGGGCAATCATATTAAGCCGTACAGACAAAGCAAAACCGGAAAAGGTGGAAGAAAGCTATCAGCTTCTGCGCGAACTGAATGAGAAAGCACCGATCATTACAACTCCGATCGCGGAGCTTTCCGGTGAAAAACTGCTGGAAACAATGGAACACAGCAAGTCTCTGGAAGAAGAACTGCTGGCAGAGATTACCTGCCCTGAATGCGGCGGGCATCATGAGCACGGGGAAACATGCGGCTGCGGCCATGACCATGCGGACCACGGGCACCACCATGAAGAACATGACCATGCTGGACATCATCACGAAGACAACGACCATGCTGGACATCATCACGAAAACCACGGCCATGAAGGGCACAGCCATGATCACGCCGGACACCCGCATGACCATGAAAGCCACGATCACGATGACCACTGTGGCTGCGGCCACGACCATCACCACGATCACGGCCACCACCATGCCGATGAAGTATTTACGAGCTGGGGATGTGAGACCATCAAAACCTATACGAAAGCGGAGATCAGCAGTATTCTTGAAACACTGGAGTCCGACGACACACTTGGTACAATCCTGCGTGCGAAAGGGATGGTTGCCGGGGAGGGAGAATGGATTTATTTCGATATGGTTCCCCAGGAACATGACGTGCGCAGCGGTTCAGCTGAATATACTGGCAGAATCTGTGTGATTGGTTCTGAACTCAAGGAAGACAGACTTGCAGAATTATTTGGTATAAAATAGATGTAACTGTTTAAAACATACGAACAGCTGCATGCAGATATAAAAGCATGATTGGAGAGATTTAAAATGGCAGAACCAGATGTAATGGTTTATCTGATGACCGGATTTCTGGACAGCGGAAAGACACAGTTTCTGAAGTTCACGCTGGAGCAGGAATATTTCCAGATAGAGGGGACAACTCTGCTCATCCTTTGTGAAGAGGGGGAAGAGGAGTATGATCCGCAGGAAATGAAAAAATATAATGTGGTCATTGAGCATGTGGAAGATCAGGAAGAACTGACGGCACAATGGCTGGAGGAAATGAATGAGAAATATAGTCCCGAGCGTGTTGTAGTCGAGTATAACGGAATGTGGAAGGTCAGCGACTTTGAAGCGCTGGAACTTCCAAAGGGCTGGGGGATTGAGCAGAAGCTTACAACAGTGGATGCCAGTACTTTTCAGATGTATCTGACTAATCTGAAGCCTTTGTTTGTAGAAATGGTCAGAAATTCAGAAATGGTATTATTTAACCGCTGCACAGATAAAAAACCGCTGGCAGGATACCGCCGGAGTGTAAAGGTTGTAAGCCCTCAGGCGGAAGTGATTTTTGAGGATGAGCAGGGGGAAGTGGAAAATATTTTTGAGGACGATGTCCCGTATGACCTGAATGCCCCTGTTATCGAAGTGCGCCGGGAGGACTATGGAATCTGGTATGTAGATGTGATGGACAACCCGGACAGATATAAAGGGAAAACGGTAGAGTTTACGGCCAGAGTTCTGAAGCCGAAAGGATTTCCTTCCAAAGTATTCCTGCCGGGACGTATGGCCATGACCTGCTGTGCGGATGATACGACGTTTCTGGGATATATATGCAAGAGTTCCTATGCACCGAAATTAAAACCGGGGCAGTGGGTGACTGTGCGTGCAAAGATCAGCTTCGGACGCGTGTCTGTTTACCGCGGTGTCGGCCCGGTTCTGGAGGCAGAGCATATTGAATCTGCGGAACCGATAGAGGAACTGGTATATTTTAACTAAAAGTAATATTTAAATATAATATTTGGACTGTATTTTTAAGGATTGCATAAAGATACAAAGTGCGTTAAAATTATATCAAATAGAGTGAAATAAGAAGGAGAGAGTCTATGGAAAAGCAATTTGACGTAATCGCAATGGGGGAACTCTTAATTGATTTTACAATGAACGGACAGAGTGAACAGGGAAACGGCCTGTTTGAGGCATGCCCGGGCGGCGCTCCGTGCAATGTGCTTGCAATGCTGAACAAGCTGGGCAAGAAGACAGCATTTCTTGGGAAAGTGGGAAAAGACCAGTTCGGAGTTCTGCTTAAAAATACACTGGATCAAACAGGAATTGACACCTCTAATTTAAAAATGGATGCCGATGTGAACACAACATTGGCCTTCGTACATACATTCCCCGATGGGGACCGCGAATTCTCATTCTACCGTAATCCCGGAGCTGACATGATGCTGACAGAGGACGATGTAGATCCGGAATTCCTGAACAAGGCAAGATTATTCCACTTCGGTACGCTGTCGATGACACATGAGGGTGTCCGTAAGGCAACAGAAAAGGCTCTGGATACGGCAAAAGAGAATGGCCTTCTTATTTCCTTCGATCCGAACCTGCGCCCGCCGCTCTGGAGTTCACTCGAGCTGGCAAAAGAGCAGATGGAATATGGTTTCCAGTTCTGCGATATCCTGAAGATATCAGATAACGAGATCCAGTTTGTATCCGGGAAAGAGGACTATGACGAGGGAATCCAGTACCTTCAGGAGAAATACCACATCCCGCTGATCCTGCTGACCCTTGGAAAAGACGGAAGCCGTGCATACTATAAAGGCATGCGTGTCGAGAGAAGCGGATTTACCATGAACACAATCGAGACAACCGGTGCAGGAGATACCTTCTGCGGAAGCTCTCTGAATTATATACTGGAGCACGGTATCGATAATCTGACAGAAGAAGAACTTGGCGAGATGCTCACATTTGCCAATGCAGCAGCCGCCGTTATCACAACCCGCAAGGGGGCTATACGTGCGATGCCTGAGAAGGAAGAGGTAATGAGTGTCATTGGAGAGCAGGCGTAAGAGATATCATAGTGGGAAACAGTGCGTTTAGAGGAAAACAAGTGTTGATCGGACAGAGAGACTGCCCGGAATAGGAGAATACCCGGCTGAGATGTGAGTCAACACATTAACAGCCGGGTATTTTTATACCATTCAGGGACAGAAACACTACCATTCAGGGTCAAAGTATATGAAATGACAATAATTCTGCTATAATCTTAAATAAGACGTGGCAGCAAAAATTCCAGCGTTTCTAAAACTAACTGCTGCTTTTCAGCGGGAAGCTGTTCTACGATATTTTTAATTCTCTCGGAAACAGATGTATCATCGGGATACACGAAGATATCACAAAGGAGTTCCTGGGGAGATGAATGTAAAGCATCTGCAATCGCGCAGACAGTATCAATAGAAGGCATAGAAGACCCACTTTCTATACGGTTCATGAAACTTGGAGATATGTGTATAGAATCAGCAAGAGCGCTCTGTGTTATATTTTTTGAGTTACGTACATACCGGATTCGTTCTCCTATTGTCATAAGTGCCTCCTAATAATCTTTCTTTTATTTTAGCAAGACTGATGAAGAAAGAGAATTTACTCATATGCAATATATTTACAAATAGTAAATAATGACGTACTATATAAAAAAAGGAGGATATAGTACAATGTTCTACGATGGTGTTGAAGTTGCAGGCATAAAAATGTCTGTGGCCGGTATTGAAAGTCTGGGCATATCGAGTAAACAGGTCTTATTAAAGAGTATAAAGTATCTAAGCAGTGATTTCGAAAAATTCCAAGAAGCAGGTTATCTAAAAAAAGCAATGTGGCATATTTATGCCTATATGGAACTGGGACATCCTTTTTGCGATGTAGAAGAAGAATTCCATATAATATTAGATTATCTGCATTTAAATAAAAAAGATGTATTTCCGGATGAAAAATGGCTGTATAAAGCTATGCCATTAAATAAATCTGTTATAAGGAATATATTAGGAAAATGGAGCCCCAACCTGCACTCCATGAAAATTGCAGATGCAGTTCAGGATATTATGAAAAATATTACTGAAAAGAGGGAAGGGGTCTATACATATTATTCAGGGAAAGTTCTGGCTCAGGATGGGGACAAGACCTTGTGGGATAAAACATTTAAACTGTATATACAATCAGATGAGGCAATACTTTATGACGTGAATAGTAAGAAGTATTATACATTTTGAGGGAGACTTATGATTAGAATTGCAGTTGTCGATGACGAAAAAGCCATGCGGGACATGGTATGCAAATGTATTAAGCAGACAATTCAAGAGGATGAGAAAGAGAGCGTTGAGATTCTGGAATATCCAAGCGGTGAATCATTTTTAGAGCGGGTAAAAAATGGAGAGCTGTTTGATATCCTGTTTACAGATATCCAGATGTCAGAGATGGATGGCATGGAGCTGGGGAAAAAGATACGGGAAGCACATTCTAAGATGTATATTGTTTTTATTACTTCTTATGCCGAGTATGCGGTTGAGAGCTATATGATTGAAGCGTATCAGTATATTTTAAAACAGGATATGGAATACCGTCTGCCGGATGTGGCACGCCGGCTGATTGATAAAATCAGTCTCGACAGCAGGCAGTACAGGATGATAAAAATAGGTGAAGGGCAAATAAAGCTATATTATAAAGATATTATATACATATATAAAGCGAAAGGCGGTAAATATGTCACCTATAGGACAAGCGCCGGCGAGTATCGGGAAAGAATAACATTGCGTCAGGTATACGAGGAACTGGGGAGTAAGATGTTTGTAATGGTAGAGCGTGGTTATATTGTAAATATGAAGCATATATACAAAGTATTGGGTGATACCATATATCTGGAAGATAATTGTCAGGTAAAGATCAGCAGGGCAAAACTGGCAGAGGTTAAGAAGGAGATTAATTTATATTGGGGGAATTAAATGAAAGAAGAATCGGTTCTAAGGGGGATTCTGCTTGTAATATCATTATATGAAGTTTGGCTTTATTATCAGTTAGTTTTCGGAGTTCTAATAGAGAGAAAGTACCTGCAAAAGAGACAAATGTTAATTTTATGGCTCAGTATTGTTATAATTGGTGTATCTTTGGCTGTTAATCGTAAATTGTTGTTTTTTTCAGATACAGTATTTTTTTATACATTAGCATTGTTGATGTTTTTCAGTTGTTTAATTATTAAAAAAAAGACATTTTTAATAGTCGGCATTGTTCTTGTCTATTATGGATTTGTGTGTCTTTTGGATTTCTGGTTTGCCTTTCTGGGAATGAATTTCCTGAATGATAAGTTTAATGAGATCATTTATTATAATGGTCTAAGTGTTCAAAAAATAATGGTCTATCTTTTTTCAAGAGGGATCGTAACATTTTTAGTTATGATTATTAGAAAAAATGATTTGAGAAAAGATATATTTGAATTACGGAAAATAGTATTCGCAATTGGCATTTTATTTGTAATTCTGGTTAGAGGGTATCAATTATATTTGACTTCTATGGTTTTTGGAGAAAGAGCAAAAGATGGTACAGATGGAATATTATCCCTAGCAACAATAATTGCAATTATTACTTTTGTAGGAATGATATTATCAAAAAATAGGATGATAAAGGCTGAGTATGATTTCCTGATATTAAAAGAAGAACTAGAACAGCAAAAATATAAAGAATTGAACACTGCTCTAGAAAAGAATAGAGAATTGGTACATGACATCAAAAATCATTATCTTGTTATTAGCGAATATGAGAGCAAAGGTGAATATAAAAAGCTTCATGAATATGTTGAAGAATTAAAAAGCGATTTTATCAAAGTTAATCCCCAGATATTTACTGGAAACTATGTGGTAGACTTGATATTAAGCCAGAAAAAAATGTTATCTGAGCAAAAGAAGATTACATTCATTTTGCGGGTTATGCCAATATCAAAGTTACCTTTTAAAGAGAGAGAGCTATGTACATTATTTGGCAATTTGCTAGATAATGCTATCGAAGCTTGTGATAAAGTCGTTGGAACAAAATGGATTAACGTAAAAATAGAAAAGCAAAATCATCTATTCTTTATACAGATTATAAATACAATTAATGAAATACCACAAAAATGTGAAAAAGGGTTCCTGACATCTAAAATAAATAAAGAATTACATGGTTATGGACTAAAAAGTGTCCAGCGTATTGTGGATGAGTATGAGGGAGATATTTTATATCAAATCGAGAATAATACATTTGTAGTAAGAATTTCTTTTTTTGATATAGAATAATCTTTCATATAAATAATAGGAAAGGAGAACGCAGATGAAAGAGGAGACGTGTTTGAGGTTTGCAGGAGATTTATTAGAGGAGGTTGATGAAATAAGCAGAATTATACCTGAGGGGGATATTGCAGAAATAGTTAATTCTCATACAGTTACATGTTCCACATTTTTTACAATTTATTGCTGCTAAGATCCAGAAAATGATAGAGGGGCTGCTATAAGATGGATTATTATTTAAGAGATTTTGTAATCAGTATTCCAGAGGTTATATCTGATTTAAATAGTACATCTGTGGCGGCCCTTTATTCTTCTCGGGATAACAACTTCATAGGACTCCAACAGACAATAAAATAAGGATGAAGCATATGGATTTGAGGATGAGTTATTTATTGGAACGTAAGTATAGGGAATGTAGTCAGGACTTCGATTGGAGTTGCGAAAAATTAAGCTATTGGAAAAAGTTATTGGGGGAGCAGAATTTTGAACTTCTTTTAAAGAAGAATAAAAATTTTGCTTTTTATTTAAATACAGCAGATTTTAAGGCAGATTTAAAATCTATTTCAGATGAGTTGTTTCAATATCTTACGCAGGATAATGAAAGTAAGATGAAGTTAAGCTGTTTAGAATCCATAAAAGAGAAAATTGTTTTTCCGGAGTTCTATTTTAAAATATTACTGTACTATGCAGAGGAATTAAATTTGAGGATAAATAATTTAAAACAATATTTTGATGAAAATATTTATAAAGATTTTTCTATCCATTTAGCAGGGCAGCTACAGAATATATGTACAAGGACGTTAATTGCCCAAATGCATTTCTATAAACAAAAAGGACTTCTTCAGGGAGAAAATTCCAGTGACGAGTATGAATTTTATTGTACGCAGTATTTAGGTAAAGCAGAGTTTTACAGAGAATTATTTGACACATATCCGGTGTTATACCGCTGCATCGTTCAGAAATGTGAACAATTAGTAGAATATTATGCAGAAGTGTTGATATGTTATAGCTGTGACCGGTCTGAAATACAGAATGAAATATTTGCAGGAAAAGCTATTGGAAAAATTACTGGGATAAAGGGGGACTTTTCGGATACACATCACGGGGGAAAACAAGTACTTAGAATGCAGTTAGATGATACAGCTGAGATCTTATATAAGCCGCATTCAATGGAGAATGAAAGGGTATTTTATAAATTGCTGGGTTGGCTGGGGGCTAAAACAGGGCTAAAACAATTTGTATATCCTTTTATTCCTAAAGATACTTATAGCTGGTCGTCCTGTGTGGAGTACTGTTCATGCAGGACAGAACAGCAGCTGAAAGATTATTACCTGCGCTTGGGGGTCCAGTTGTTTTTAGCCTATACCTTAGGTACAAAGGATCTGCATTGTGAGAACATCATAGCTTCGGGGGAATATCCGGTTTTAATTGATTTGGAAGTGCTGATGAGCATCACAGATCAAAGAGGATGGGAGACTGTCCGGCAGGAAATTAACGGCCGCCTGTCTGATTCCGTTCTTTTTTCCGGAATGCTTCCGTTTTATCACTGGAATAAGAATGGGGAAGGAATTAACCAGAGTGCTGTCAATGGTGTGGGAGGGCAGAAGTATCCATTCAGGGTGCCTGTGGTAGTGAATGAAGGAACATCTGACATGAGAATTGAATATCAGTCTCCGGTTTCCCGGAATGTACAAAACTTAGCGACACTGGAAGGAACGTTTTACGAACCATACCACTATAAAAAAGAAATGACAGAGGGATTTACCCAGGCATACAGGCAGGTTATAAACAATAAGGAGGACTTTTTCGATCAATTAAAAGATTCTAAAGACATAAAAACCAGGGTACTTATGGCAGATACACAGAGATACAGCATGATGATTTCAAGTTCTTATCATCCAAGCCTGTTGAGAGAGGGGGCGGAACGGGAGATTTTTTTATATTCCATGCTGAGTGGCAGAGAAGAACAGGATATGGAGCTTGTGGATATTGAAGTGGCAGCTATGCTGGATGGGGATATCCCTTATTTTTATAATGTTTTGAGTCAGAAGGAATTATTCAGCGAACAAAAAGTAATCGGGCAGAATGATCTTCCAGAAGAGCCCATAGCATTTGCTCATGCAAGAATAAGAGCGCTGAGCGAAATAGATTTAGAAATACAGAGTGAGTATATTCGCTTGTCGCTGGAGCTGATGCCTGATAAAAATGATGGTTATATGAATCGTGTTTATCGAGTGACTGACAGTATGCTGATGGAGCAGGCGAACAAAGAGCGTGTGAGGTATACTGCGGAAGATCTGACGGACCGGATTTTGAAATATGTAGTTTGGAATCAGAAAAGAACGGAAGTAAGCTGGTATACTGTGCAGCTTTCCTCTTTTGGAAAGATGAATTGGGATATAAAGCCGATGAACCATTATCTGTATGACGGTTTATCTGGGATGCTGCTTGTTTTTTCTGAATTAAAAAAGAAAAATACAGACAAGAACATAACGGATATTTACAGAACACTGAAAAGAATGCTTTTCTTATATACGGATCAGGGAATGAAATCCCTTGACGGTTTAGACTCCCATAATACAGGGGCCTACGATGGGGAAAGCTCGATTATTTATATGTACATCATGCTTTACAGGCAGGGCGGGAATGAAGAGTTTCTGGAATATGCCATGAAACATGCCGGGATTGTGGAGAAACTTATTGATCAGGATATTCGTTATGACCTGCTATCTGGCAATGCCGGCGCAGCCTGGATTATGATATTGCTGTATGAAATAACAAAGGATTCAAAATATATTCATTTGGCCGAACGCAGTATAGCCAGGCTGGATCAGAGGGCAGAGAGACAGTCATGTGGCTTAGGATGGATCGTGGAACAAGGCGAAATGCCTATGTCAGGTCTTGCACATGGGAATAGCGGGATTCTGATGCCTGTGATTGCACTATGGAAGTATACAAAGAAGGAACGGTACCGTGTATTGGCAGAAGATATTTGGAAGTATGAGGATTCATTATACAATTCCGTGATGAATAACTGGGAAGATCTGCGTAGCCATAAAGAGAGTGAAAAAGTAGACCGCATCGGCTCTGTTGCATGGTGTCATGGTGCAGGTGGGATTTTACTCTCACGTATTTTCTGTTATGAAATGGTTGAAGATGATGTGTGGAAAAAGCGGATAGAAACAGATATAAGACGGGCCTATTCTAAATTGAGTGGTTATTGGCTGCGTGACAGTTATTGCCTCTGTCATGGGATATTAGGAAATCTTTGGATAATGGACATCGCAGGAAGGAAGATGGATGAATTTGGGATGGAATCTTACATTGAACGAGAGAAAGAAGAACAGATTTTAAGAAAAATAACTTTACTGCCACAAGAAAGGATGAATCCCGGATTTATGAATGGCTATGGTGGGATTCTTTACAGACTTTTACAGAGATTTTGAGGACACATATCATACCATTGGGGGACAAAGTGTTGCGTTGAAGGGATTCAATTTTTATAATGAAGTTGAATAGAAATGAGCAAATAGTCCCGCCCTAAATCGTTTACAAATCTAAGGTATGCATTTTGCTCATTACTATATATTTTAAGGAATGGGGGAGGTGGATTTTATAAAAAGAGCCTGAAGGAAAAGAATCATTATGATTCAGCAGTGATATAGGAGCAAACTTAGAATAGACAGTATCTGCGTTTTTTATAGAAAAGGCGGGTACTGTCTATTCTAAATTTTGGCGTTGACAGGAATGACACAGTTTCCTATAGAAAGAATTAATGCTCCAATATAAAAACCGATTAGGGACAGAAAAAATACTATTAAAGGACAATTAATTGTATATATTATTGGAAAGTAGTATGATTAATTTTAAATTTAGAAGCACAAATGGAAAATGAAATGAAATAACAGATAATAATACGGGAGCTTTAGAAAGGAGAGGATACCAATGGTTATTTAGTTTTTTCATGAATTAAGAGTACAAGTATAGGCATATGCCAAGGAATGGGCTTTATCCAATAAATACGAAATGGTAATGAATATTATTTTTACTGTGCCATATCAGTTTGAAAATATTTGAAGTTACATTAGGATAACAAAGTGACTTATAGAAGGAGTGAAGTAAAACATGAGAAAAAGAATAAAAATAACATCATTTATACTAAGTGCTATCACAGTGGCGGCGTTAGGGTCAATGACAGCTTATGCAAACAACTATCCAGATTCGCCCTATAATTTTACGTTTAATACAGCATCTAACCAGACTGCATTCAGACCCAAACAAGATGATAGCAGCAGTTATATGCGCTGTGAGTATGCTCAAAGAGCATATACAGCACATGTAATTTCCAGATCGACACAGACGGGGGCAAATGTAGATTGCTCTTATGGCCACACTTATCAATTTAATACCGGATCTAAACATTTTATGATAAATAGTGTATGGGAAACAGGGTATCGAGAGGGTGCAATTTATGCCACCAGAAATTTTGGATATTCTTATAATGCAAATGGTCAATGGAGTCCAGACAGCATACCAGAATAAAACTTGCGGCAACACTACTTTTTAGTGTTGCCTAATTAAAAGGAGCAGATTGATGAAAAAGGAGAAAAGAATTTTGTTCGTAATATGTATTGTGTTTATTCTCACTTTAACTGCATGTTCAAGTAATGCGATGGAAGATAGAATAAACCAGAATCAGCAGTCTGAAAATACAAATCCAGAACCTATAGAAGATACCGGCACCAAAAGTGAACCTAAAAAACAAAGGGGAGACAATAAAGACCAAACACAGAACTATCCTGAAATGGAATACAGCGCCATTGCACAAGACAACATAAAAAGCATCGGCGATACTATATTGTTTGAGGATAAGCAAAATAATAAAATTGATTTTACTGTGGAATCAGTAGAATTCAGTAAGCAGCTTCAAGGGAGGCAGATTGGAGAACTTGAAAAAAACAGTTTAGATGCTTATGGTGTTGAATATGACGCACAGGGTACTATTTTGAATGACTACTCTTACATATGGATGAAGGTGGATGTAAAAGCATTGGAAAAGGAGCAAAGCTGGAATCCATTACAGTTTATAATTGTTGCAATTAATGATGACTTGACATTATATCAGGATATAGGTCCATATTTATTTTTCTTTGACGGTATACAAGAAACAGAAAATTATTCAAAAGATATTTTCTATAAAACTTTTTCGAAGGGGGTTAGCACAGAGGTTTCACTTGGATTTTTTACTCCAGACCGTGTTTTAGATAAGAAATTAGGTTATTTTATATCTGAATTCATGTCACCAAATGAGCCAAGGGAAAATGAGTACATAGTGAAGTTAAATTAAATAATGTAAAAATTAGGTTTGGATGGGAGAATAACGATGAAACAATTACTCAAAATGGAGTATTATAGGCTGTTTCGAAATAGAGTGACATATATTGTTTTGGCTGTCAACCTAATGATAGTGTCTTTGCAATTTGCGTTTGAAAGCTTACCTTATTGGAATACAAATGAAAACATTCCGGGATATCCGCTCACTGTGTTTGAAAAATGGATAGGTGGTGAAACAGCTAGTATTTTTCCAACGATCTATTTTCTATTAGCTCCACTGCTGTCAGCAATTCCTTATGGTGGGACATTACAGGAAGATATCAGAAGTGGATATATTAAAAATGTTTGTATTAGGACAAAACAAAAAGAGTATTTTAGAGTGAAATATATTGTTGCATTTACTACAGGAATACTTTCAGTTCTGCCACTGATTTTTAATTTTTTACTTACATCATTAGTTTTTCCGGCCATGCTTCCTCAAGCGTGCACAGGTTTTTACCCTATTAATGCAACCTCAATGCTGGGAGACCTCTTTTATTTACACCCTTATGTGTATTTGGGGGTGTGGTTGATTTTGGATATTGTATTTTGGGGGCTGTTGGCAACACTGAGTATGGCAGTCTTCTTTTTGACAAATTATATGTATGTTGCAATGGTAACCCCCTTTTTAGTATATATGGTACTATATAGCATTACCTGGATTTCGGATTATACGATGTTAGCACCATTTTATTTCCTTCAGCCATGTCAGCCATGTGCGGCCCGACCCGGAGCCATATTTGCTGAACTGTTTGTATTAGCGGTTATTGGTGGTTTTTATGAGTATATGGGACAAAAGAGGGAAATTCTTTAGGGATATAGTCTAACGAAAGTTAAAAAGGGGAACGAGCATGAAAAGGAAACAATCCCTATGCAAGTTGTTGGCTTACGAATTTAAAATAGGAAGTAAGTTAACGATATATCGATACATCTTCACTTCTATACTGCTGATGTTTATAATTGGACTCTTAATCTATCATGCGCATCAAACAGGGCGGCATCTGCAGTTTTGGGATATGTATACTGAATTATGGGAAGGGGTGCCTATATATATAAAAGGGCGGACATCGGAATTTAAATTGCCGGTGTTAATTGTGTTTACACAGACATTAATGTTGTTTTTAGTTGGCAGTTATCCCAGAAGAGAAATGCAGGGATATGGAAAATATGAATTCTTGTATACATCCAGGAGAAAATGGTGGTTTAGTAAGTGTGTATGGGTATCTTCCAATATTCTTCTGTTTTATGTTTTGCTAATGCTAATACTTGCAATACTTGTTTTAGTACAGGAAAAAAACATAATTTTTCTTAGTTTAGACAGTTCATCTATATTTATAACAGCTGACAGAAATAGAGTCCAAATGCTATTGAATGTCGTTTTGCTGCCATTCCTTGTTTCAGAAACGTTGGGAATGATACAGACGTTTATTGGTATATTTTTAAAACCAATTTATGGATATGTAATTTCAGAGGCAATTATTATTGTATCCGCGTACAAATTGAATCCACTATTAATTGGTAATTATATGATGATGCTGCGAAACCGATTTTTTGTTCCGGAATCAAACATAGGATTGAGGGAGGGTGTAATTACTTGTTTGGGCGTATACATATTTCTTTTCTATATTGGATGTATATTGATTAGAAAAGCGGATATTTTGGCTAAGGGAAACGAGTTGGATTAACCGGAGGGAGATATTAATGGAACTTGAGGTTCAAAACTTAACAAAAATTATAAAAGGGACAGTCATACTTCAGAATATTAAACTTTCTTTGACAGGTGGAAATATTTATGGTCTGCGGGGAAAAAATGGTTCGGGAAAAACAATGCTATTACGAGCGTTATGTGGACTGATTAAACCAAGCGAAGGAAAAATTATCATTGATGGTCTTTGTCTTGGAAAAGATATAGATTTTCCGCCTTCGGCAGGAGTATTAATTGAAAATCCATCGTTTCTAAGCGGATATACTGGTTTTCAAAATTTAAAAATGCTAGGTCTTCTTAAAGGTCATTTTTCGGATGAAGATATTAGAAGTATGATTGATGCAGTAGGACTTGATGCATATGATAAAAGGAAGTATCGAAAATATTCTCTTGGAATGAAACAGAGATTAGGTATTGCTTGTGCACTAATGGGGTCACCAGATTTAATTTTACTTGATGAACCATTGAATGCATTGGATGAAAAAGGAGTAGAATTGGTAAAAACTCTTTTGATTCATTTAAGGGATCAGGGAAAAATAATTGTTGTTGCCTGTCATGATGCTGAGGAACTGGAATATCTATCAGATGTTATTTTTAAGCTAGAGAATGGCGCTGTATACTTAGAGAGGTGATATAATGAAGATTGTAAGGGCACTGTCCATTATTACAATAGGCGTTTTTCTTTTTCTGTATTTTTATCGTTATCAAACATTACAACAGAAATATCCAAATCCTGTAAATGAAACTGTTGGAATTGGAGAAGCAATTGAGGATGGGAGTTTTACAGTTACACTACAGAGTTCAGCGTTGATTGAAGGAAATGAGCTAGAAAAGTTAGCACCAAATACAGTTATCGCACGACATTCAGATGGTACTCCATATGAAGGTAGGTCCATACGTATACTTCTGGCTAATGTACGTATTAAGAAAACGCAAGAATGTGAAGATACATATAATTTCACAAAAATCCTTTGTGAGTCTGGAGCATGGTCAAATGGATTAGATGGCGAGTTGTTTATGAAGCTGAATAACGGCATTTCTATGGTACATGAAGAGGTGGCATATAATAATTATATTGATGTTATTCTACCGTTTTCTATGGTAGAAACGATGTTTAATGATTCTGATTGGAAATCAGTGGATTCCAGAAGTTTTGGATTGATCTATTCCTTATATCCCATTAAAAAGAGCATAATTACTTCTCCTTAATTTTTAACAAAATCAAGAAAATATAAATTTACAAAAAGATATTCAGGAGAAAAAAGATTATAAAGAAAAAACATATAAATTATAAAATTAAAATTACATATATTATCAGATAATGTTATGTTTAAATAAACAAATGAATTGAAATGGTTGATTATTACATTGATTCATAACAGTAATAAGTATAATAAATTTTCCGATACTTCATAATTTTTCAGATCATTTGAAGGGGCTGTACTATGATGCTTTAAGCATAGAAGAAAAGGAGAAATTATGGAAAATAATTATATAAGCTACTTTTTCACTAGGAGGACTAATATGCAGTAAATATAGGTAGGGAGGCACAAAAATGAGAAAAGAGTATTTAAAAATGATTATGTTAGTAGCTGCAAGTATTTTTATCTATCTAATAAGAGGACAAATAATTGACAGCAATCCAAGTGCAAATGCTTCAGTAGTGGCTGGTTTAGGTATTGCGCTAATTTCACAGTCGTGGGTTCAGGTTTTGGCTGGCGCATTAGTAGGAATTGGTGTGATTGTTGTAGTTTCTACATTCTTTCAGAGGAAAACAAACTGATGATGTAAAACAAAAAAGAAGATTGTAGACCACAAATAGCCAGCGTTAAGCTGGCTATTTGTACAACGGTTTATAGGATGAATCTGTTAACGTCTCATATATGTATGTAAAGTTTAATACAATAGATTTGAGAAACTTGTAATTACTATAATTTAGGAGGAGAAGGATATGAGAAAGGTATTTCAGACAAACCGTCCTCAAGAAGCGATAGAAATCCAGCAAATATTGACGGACTTAAACATAAAGTTTGAAGTTCGACGAAAAACTTCAAATATATTGAGTGACTTTTTAATTTGTTTTTTTATAATGTTTTAGTAGTTGGTACAGAACGAAATAGCGGGATTATTTCTTTATACGTAGATGAAAAGGATTTTGAATGTGTCAAACGAGTTATTAGTGAATTCGAATAATTAAAAGATAAGGAAATAGGGGGTGTTGTTGATACTATTGCTATAAGGTAGTGTGTTTTGCAGTAAATTAAAAAAACCTCAATTTTCTCCATTCCTCTGATGTCTGAATTCAAGCGCAGCAGTTTCCACTGACTCCGGGCATCAGAGGATTTTTGGATTTCTTTTTAGCCTAGATATAAATATACATAGAAACAGCATAGTTACTCCAGCTATTATCCAAGTAATACCAATTGAAAATACATCACCTAAAATTCCCATTAAAACGAGGGATATCCACCCTCCAACCCTTTCTGCCATTGAGTTCACAGATAGCATTGTTGCCCTATTATCCGAGTCAATATATTTATTTATCAGAGCTTTTTGAATAGGGTCAAGCACTCCAAGCAATATTTCCATCCCTATAATCACCGCAAATCCCACTAAAAGATTACTATTGATAGCTGCAATTATAAATATTGAGCCAAATAATATACATATTACAAACAATGCCTGTATTCTATTATATTTTTTGTGCAGATGTTCCCATAACGCATTTCCGGCGGTCATACTAATTTTAATGAATATCCACATCCATGCCAAAACGCCTAACTCTCCTCCTCCTAATTGGAGAATATAAGGTGACCAGTATGTAAATAATGGTGAGATTACAAATGCTACGCCCATATTTAAAAGTAGAATCGTTTTAATCGAGTCTCCCTTTCGAATCGTATCATATATTGTAATAAAACTCTCCTTTAGCTCCGACCGGACATTCATTTTGAAATTATAAGTATGAAACTTACTTTGGTTCAACTGTTGGTTTCTTACCCATCGTAAAACCAATAGTGTATAAATTATAGCTGTTATCAAAGGGATAATCCAAATATACCTTAAGCCAGCTTTTGCAATAAAAGTTCCTATAACCCCTCCTAATATCATAACAAAATTTCGAATTTTAGCACTTTTAGAAAAAACTGCATCCAATTCGTTATCATCCAAATCTGCCGTATTAACTACCCAGGCTTCTAAGGCGCCCGATTGCATAGCATAGCTAATCCCCCAGAAAATCTGCCCCAATATTAGTATTGAAATATTACCAGCATACAAAAAAAGTGCCATTGAAGACGATAATGCTATACCTGATATAATTAATGCACTTTTATTTCCTCTGTTATCACTGAGTGAGCCACTTGGTATTTCAAATATAAATACAAATATATTAAATACGCTTGTAATAATATTTGTAACAAATTTACTATAACCCAAATCATAAAAGTATAAAATATAAGTTGCCCCAATGATTCCAGAATGTAAGTAAAATAATGTTTCGAGAATAATATATCTATCGCATACTCTTTTCTTGCTCATACAGACAATTCCCCCTTCTCTGAGCCATTATTTTTCCATCTGGCAATGCCCGTGTAATAACCTGATTATAAAATAAGCCTGCATAGAGTACAACCCCTGCCGATTATAATAGTTATAAGAAGCAAAAATCAGAGTGCATATGTCAGAATTCAGGAGAGACGGCGGGCACAGGATGCAGCTGGTCAGACTCGCTTTTTATATAAGTATTGCGGTGCTCAGTATTTTTTACACGAAGGCGGTTCATATGGATAAACATGCACAATCACGGATTGCGGCGGCAGGAAACGGCGGGGAGGAAGAAAATGATCAATCTGGTGCAGGAGGCAGTTATATGGACGGTGGGAAAAAGGGTGCTTCTTCCGGGACGGGGGAGACAGACAGGATAATAACGGTTCCTTTTATGAATCAGGACGACTACCCGACAGGATGTGAGAGCGTGACTTCGGTGATGGCTCTGTCGTATGCAGGGGTTGACATTACTGTGGATGAATTTATAGACCAGTATCTGAGGATTGGGAAATATTACTGGAAGGACGGGCAATATTACGGGAACAGTCCTTATTATTATTTTATCGGTGATCCGAGGGGAAATGGTTTTGGCTGCTTTGCCCCGGTGATACATGATGCGCTTGTGGAGGCGGCGGGAGGAGAACGGGTGAAGGACCTGACAGGGATGACACTGCAGAATATATGCAGAGAATATATCGGCAATGGAATCCCTGTGATCCTCTGGGCCACGATTGGTATGCAGCCGAGCTATGAAGGACGCAGCTGGACCATTCTGGAGACCGGAAAAGAGTATATCTGGCCGGCAGAAGAACACTGTCTCCTGCTTGTCGGTGTGGATCGTGAGTACTATTATTTTAATGACCCACTGGAAAAGTCCGGGGGGACCAGATATGAGAAAGCGTTAGTAGAAGAGCGTTACTGGGAGATGGGCAGCCAGGCGCTGGCTGTGCTGCCCGGGAGTTAACGTTTCTCTTTCTTCATCTGCCGGATCATGTCGGCTATGGTCTGGTGCAGGGGGCGGGGATGATATCCCAGCTCTCTGCTTGCTTTTTCGTGTGAAAAGTTCCCGTTGGATGTTAGTGTATACATGGCATATGGTGTGAAAACAGGTGTTTTTTTCCAGCATTTGTAGTGCAGCTGTGCAAAAGGCGCCGCACATTTGGCGATCCATGCGGGGAGGAAGATCCGTGGCCTTTTCTGTCCGGTGGCTGCAGAGAGTTCACCGAAGAGTTCCTTTAGTGTAACGAACCGGTTACAGAGGATGTAGCACTCTCCAGATCTTCCTTTTTGGGAGGCCTTGATTACTCCGGATGCGACATCGCGCACGTCGACAAAATCATATCCGCCGCGTACGGCTACAGGCATCCCCTTCTGTGTATAATGGGCGATCATGTGAAGCATGCTGCCGTAAGGGTGTCTGGCAGGTCCGATAATGCCGGACGGATGTACCACCACGGCATCAAGTCCGCGTTTTGTACTGTCCAAAACGTATTGGGTTGCTTCTGCTTTTGTCTTGGCATAGTAGCCCGTTACGTCGTCAGGGGAGAAAGTCCTGATTTCGGATATAATTTTCTGGTCCGGTGTTTCGGGGATAGCGTGGACACTGCTGACATAGACCAGACGCTTTACATGGTGGCGGATACAGGCGTCTACGACATTCTTCGTTCCGCCCACATTTACGGAATACACGGCAGGGGTCGGGCCGCCGTAGATGGAAATGAGGCCTGCACAGTGGATCAGCACGACACCGGGCTTCCCGGTGGAGGCTTCATGCAGATTTTCTGATGCCGCAGTAAACAGCATTTCCATTGTTTCCGGATCACGGACATCCCCTGCGATATAGGAAAGTCCGGGGGAAGGGTCCGGTACATCCTGCAATTCATCCGGCAGGATGAGGCCCAGGACGGGATATCCCTGTTTCAAAAGTCCGGCTGCTATATGGCTGCCGAGGTGTCCGGCAGCTCCGGTTACGATATATTGTGTGTGTTTCATGATCAGCGCCTCCTTGGTTCTGAATAAATGGAGTTTTGTTTACAGATGTTTACAGATATACAACACGGCGTTGCTTTCTGTTCTTACTTAAAATATAATAAAGGCAGGGGAAGTTGACAACCATCAGATTTTTGTGAAACGTAAGTTAGACAACAGATTAGAAAGAAGTGTTGATTGTTTATGAAAAATTCAGATTTGGACAGGCGTGTCAGGTACACGAGGAATATGATACGGCACAGTTTTCTTAAGCTTCTGTCGGAAAAACCGCTGGGGAAGATTACTGTGAAAGAGATCTGTGGGATGGCAGATATTAACCGGGCGACTTTCTATGCCCATTATGAGGATGTATATGATCTGCTGGACAAGATCGAGGAGGAGTTTTACCAAGATGTGCAGGATTCTGCCAGCAATATGGTGCAGGAGGACTATACGGGAATACTGCCTATAGAGATTCTTAAGAAGATCAGGGAAAATGAAGAACTCTGCAGGGCGATGTTCGGAAAATACGGGGATAAGGAGTTCTTACGGAAGCTGATGTATTTTGCGGAGGAGGATTCATTGGGGGACTGGAAAAAGCTGTATCCGGATATAGGGGAGGAGAAACTGGAATGGCTGTATGGATTTATCGTCAACGGCTGTGCAGGCACCATACAGAAGTGGGCAGAGAGCGGATTTCAGGCAGAGCCTGAGGATATGGCCCGGTTTATGGCACAGATGTTCCGGTCATGCGTAAAGGGGATGGAAACATAGGCTGTGCCATGAGCGGGGCAAGGTGTCATTGACTGGAATCCTGCCGGATTAACTGGTTCTGGTTTCTCCAGCTTCGCGGAGAGAGCCCGTATACATTTTTGAAAGCCCTTGAGAAATGCAGCTGATTTGCGTAGCCAACCGCATTGCTGATATCACCGATAGAAAGTGTGGTGAGCTTCAGCAGTTCAGCTGCTTTTGCCATGCGGTAGTTCAGCAGGAATTCCTGAGGGGATTTTCCTACTGTATCTTTGAAGATCTTTCCGAAATAGCTCCTGTTCAGGCCGCATGTTGTAGCAATATCCTCGACGGAGATGTCATTCTGGAAGTTCTGCTCGATAAAAGCGAGTGCTTCGCGTATATAAAAGTCACGCAGCCGCCCGCCCTGATTGAGGTGCATGGAGGCGGCCGAGCGGGTCAGAAAGTCCAGAAACAGAAATAAGTGCCCGATCAGATGAAACGGAGCCGCGTCTCCGTGCTGGGCAATGTATAGCATTTCGTTCATCATATCCTGACGCAGGTCCTTTGAATGCGCGTGGTAGACAGGATTATCACGGCCAAGTCCTGCGATTTCTATGGCTTCCTTCACACGGAGCCCGTCAAATTCAAGCCAGACATATTCCCAGGGATATTCTGCATCGGATATATAGGTGTTGATCTGCTGCGGAAAGATCATGAACCCCTGACCGCTTTTTACCTGATAAGTCTGTGTCATACCTTTCGCATCATCTGCCATCAGTGTACCGGTTCCCGAGATGACATAGTGGAACAGAAAATGGTTGCGGGCAGCCGGTCCGTAAGAATGTGCCGGGGCGCAGTGTTCCCAGCCGAACTGGTAGAGGCTTAAGTCTATGAAATTTTCATTCGGAAATACAGAAAATAAAAGATCACTCATGATACCTGGCTCCTTTTGGGATGGGATGTTTTTTTCATTATATACCATAATGCAAGGTGACTTCAAATTATTTTCCTAAATATTGCATAAAGGTATAAAAACGCAAATATATGGATATTTATAGACGCATAATGAGATGTTATAATATAGTTAATCCAAAAAAAGGATGGTTTGAAGGGTGCCGGCAGTATTTAAACCATGCAAAAAGATATGAAAGGGAAGAGAAAAAGGAGAACATGAAAACAGTTGTACTGAGGAAAAGGTCGGTATGTCAGGAACTGGAAACACATAAGTGGGTTATCTTTGAAAGGAGTAGTGGCAGATGAAAAGAAGAAGTGTAAGACGATTAAGCCTGCTCACGGCGGGTGCTATGCTGGCGGCCCTTGCCCTTACCGGATGCCAGTCCGGTGAGAAAAACAGCGGAAAAGTAGAAATTGAACTGGTACAGTACAAACCGGAAGCCGTAGAGGTTTTTAAGGAGCTTGAGGAAGAATTCAATGCATCACATGATGATATCCATCTGACGATTGATTCGCCAAATGAAGCAATGACAATTCTGAAGACCAGATTCGTAAGGGAAGACATTCCTGATATTATCGGCATCGGAGGGGATATTAATTATTCCTATTTTCTGGATTCCGATATGCTGGCAGATATCTCGGATTATGAAGGGCTAAGCGATATCAAGCCTGCTTATCAGGACATTCTGAAAGCCCTCGAGTTTGTACCGGAGGAAGGTGTTTACGGAGTCCCTTATGTGGCAAATGCCGCCGGAGTGCTTTATAACAGGGAGATGTTTGAGGAACACGGATGGGAGATCCCGGAAAACTGGGAAGAATTCACGGCCCTGTGTGAAGAGATAGAAGCAGCCGGAATCCGCCCGCTTTCCTTTGGTTTTAAGGACACGTGGACTTGTCTGGCACCGTGGAATGCATTGGCAGTGGATCTGGCTCCGGCAGATGTGTGCAGTCAGGTCAACAAAGGGGAAACGAAATTTAAGGATGAGTACCGGGAGGTTTCTGAGAAAATGCTGGAACTTCTGGATTACGGTCCGGAGGACCCGTTCGCATATGGATATAACGATGCATGTACCGCGTTCGCAAATGGAGAGTCTGCGATGTACACGATCGGGAGTTATGCAGTGCCGCAGATTAAATCAGTGAACCCGGATATGGATATTGATTCCTTCGTGATGCCGGGGAGCAGCGAGGCAGACGAGAATGTGCTGAATTCAGGTGTGGATTTACAATTCTGTGTGATGGAAGACAGTGAAAATAAAGAAGCGGCGTATGAGGTTCTTGACTTTCTTTTGAAGGATGAAAATGTGCAGAAATATCTCGACGAGCAGAACGCGGTTCCGTGTAAAGAGGGCGATTTCGATCTGGCTCCGATGCTGGACGGGGTAAAGTCCTTCATAGAGGAAGGCAGGATGACAGATTACCAGGATCACTATTACCCGAGTGAAATGGCGGTCGATGCACAGATACAAACGTTCCTGCTCAAACAGGATACAGATGCGTTCCTGAAGAAGTTTGATACGGACTGGCTGAGATATAACAGGGATATCATCCGTAAGGTAGAAGATTATGAAGCAAACAAGGGTTCTTCAAAATAGGGAGGAGAGGGAACTATGAGGAAAATGAATAACAGGAAGCTGACATTTCTGCTGATTACAATACCCATCCTGGCACTGTTTTTCTGTTTTAACACACTGCCTTTGATAAAGGGTGTTATTTACAGTTTTACAAATTATAAAGGTTATGGCGCCTATGACTGGGTAGGGATTCGAAACTATGTCGATCTGTTCCAGGACGTGAGGGTTGGTAAATCATACCTGTTCACGTTTAAGCTGGCGATTGTAACGACTATCGTGGTCAATATTATCAGTCTTCTGCTGGCACTTGGACTAAACAGCAAGATCAAGGGAAAGAGTGCACTGCGCGGTCTGTATTTTATACCGAAGATTTTAGGGGCACTGGTTGTAGGTTACATTTTCAATTACTTTTTTACATATATCCTTCCTGTCATAGCAAAGGCTCTTACGGGAAACGGGGCAAGCATGCTGTCAAGCACGAAATGGGCATGGGTTGCAATTATGATTGTCTGTGCATGGCAGGCGATTGCGATGAACACGATTATTTATATTTCGGGCCTGCAGACGGTGCCGGAAGATGTGTACGAGGCGGGCGCGATTGACGGGGCAACAGGTTTCCAGAAGTTCAAAAGCCTGACATTCCCCCTGATTCTTCCATTTTTTACGATTAACATGGTCCTCTGTATGAAAGATTTCCTGATGGTATTTGACCAGATCATGTCATTGACAAAAGGCGGGCCTGCACAGAGTACAGAATCTATCTCCTACCTGATTTACAACAACGGTATGAGCGGCGGGCAGTTTGGATTCCAGAGTGCGAATGCAGTAATTTTCTTTATTGTGATCGTATTTATTTCCGTATTCCAGATGAATTTCTTAGGAAAGAAGGAGGAGCAGTTATGATGGGCGCTAAGGTAAAAGTAAAAGAAAAAACGAACTGGCCGGTTACGATTATGCTGATCGTGGGCCTGATTACAGTTGCATTTCCGATGTACTTAACGATCGTAATTGCATTCAAGCAGCCTTCGGAAATGACGAACAGTATCTCGGGAATCTTATCCCTGCCGAAATCATGGAGTTTTGCTAATTTTGCCGAGGCAATGCGGGTCACAGACTTCTGGCATTCCCTTGGAAACAGTATCCTGATTACACTGGCTACTGTACTTATATCTATTGTGATTCATTCTCTGATCGGGTATGCGATTGGTAGAAACAAGACACACAGTAAATTTTATAATTTTGCGTATTTATATATTGTCAGCGGAATGTTCGTACCGTTTGCGATACTGATGATGCCCCTAGTAAAGCAGACGGCGCAGCTTAGAATCGCGAATTGGTTTGGTGTTATTATTCTCTATGTAGTGTTCTATATGCCTATGAATGTGCTTCTGTATACCGGATACCTGAAAAATATCCCGGTTGCACTCGAGGAAGCGGCACGTGTGGACGGGGCGAGTACATGGAGAACCTACTGGAAGATCATTTTCCCGATCATGAAGCCTATGCATGCAACAGTGGCTGTACTCACGGCGCTGGGAACATGGAATGACGTTATGACACCTCTTGTTATTATGTCGGGAAGCGGAAAGAATACACTGCCACTGGCACAGCTGAATTTCCAGACGCAGTTCGGTACGAATTACAATCTGGCATTTGCATCCTATCTGCTGGCATTGCTGCCAATCCTGATCTTTTATATCATCTGCCAGAAGCAGATTCTGAATGGTGTTGTAAACGGGGCTGTGAAGTAGATACTGTAAAACCAGGAATTGTATGGATGCAGAAGGAAATGTAGAATGAAAAACTGTAACGGGAAAAGGAGCGGCATCATGGGAATTACATTTGACGAAAAGAATAAGACGTTTACACTGCATACAAAATCTGCGATGTATCAGATGCAGGTTGATAAATATGGTTTTTTACTTCATCTTTACTATGGAAAAAAGGTACAGGGGTGCATGGATTATCTTCTGACATATTATGACAGGGGATTCTCCGGGAATCCCTATGATGCGGGAAATGACAGGACATATTCGATGGATGCGCTGCCGCAGGAGTTCCCCTGTGCCGGGAATGGGGACTACCGGACGCCTGCCCTGATTTTGAAAAACAGGGCAGGGACTTATGGCTGTGATCTTCGCTATAAGAGATACCAGATTTCGAAGGGAAAGTATGGCCTGAAAGGGCTTCCGGCTGTTTACGCGGGCGAAGACGAGGCTGAGACACTAAAGATTGAGCTGGAGGACCAGAATCAGGGGATTGCGGTAACACTGCTGTACGGGGTGCTGCCGGAGCCGGATATTATCACGAGGAGCGTGGTGATTTGTAATCATGGGTGTGGTGAAAACGGTGTGCCGGAAACGATTTTTCTGGAGAAGGTGCAGTCGGCCTGTCTGGATTTTGTGACCGGAAATTATGATTTTATCAGTTTTTACGGGCGGCATGCAATGGAACGGAATTTCCAGAGGGTTCCGGTCGCTCATGGGAGCCAGATGATCGGAAGCCGGAGAGGCACATCGAGCCATCAGTATAATCCGATGATGATTCTGGCAGATAAGGAAGCCACGGAAGATTCCGGAAACTGCTATGCGATGTCTTTTGTATACAGCGGGGGCTTTCAGGGTGAGGTTGAGAAAGACCAGTATAACCAGACCCGTGCAGTTCTGGGGCTTCAGGGCGAACAGTTTTCCTACCCGCTGGAGCCGGGAGAAGTATTTTACGCGCCTGAGGTGATCCTGACATACAGCGGCAGCGGACTGAATCGTTTGTCGCAGAATCTGCACACCTGCATCCGAAAACATATCTGCCGCGGGAAATACAGAGATGCGGTGCGGCCTGTTCTGGTAAACAGCTGGGAGGCAGCGTATTTTGATTTTAACGGCGATACGATCTGTGAGCTGGCAAAACATGCGGCCGATGTGGGAATTGAACTGCTTGTCATGGATGACGGCTGGTTTGGCAGCCGTGATGACGACAACAGGGGGCTTGGCGACTGGAAGGTGAACGAGGATAAGCTTGGCGGCACGCTGGGAGAGTTAATTGGGAAAATAAACGCGCTGGGTGTCAAGTTTGGTATTTGGATCGAGCCGGAGATGGTCAATGAGGACAGCGAGCTGTACAGGACCCACCCTGACTGGGCCTTTACAGTACCGGGCAGAAAGCCGCAGAGGTCCAGAAACCAGCTGGTACTGGATTTTTCCAGAAAAGAGGTCGTGGACGCAGTCTACGGGCAGATCTGCGGGATACTGGATCAGGGAAATATTGAGTATGTCAAATGGGATATGAACCGGAGCATTGCGGATGTTTATTCCGCGGCGGCAGAAAACCAGGGGAAGGTAATGTATGACTATATACTCGGACTGTATGATTTCCTTGAAAGGCTGTCCACCCGGTACCCGGATATTCTGATCGAGGGATGCAGCGGAGGGGGCGGACGTTTTGACGCAGGAATGCTGTACTACACACCGCAGATCTGGTGCAGTGATAATACCGATGCCATTGACAGAGTAAGGATCCAGTACGGAACCTCATTCGGGTACCCGGTATCCGCCGTGGGCTCACACGTATCCGCATGCCCAAACCACCAGACAGGAAGGCATACTTCCATGAAGACGAGGGCCGTCACGGCAATGGCCGGAACCTTCGGTTATGAACTGGACCTGTGCAGACTGACGGAAACAGAAAAAGAGGAAGTCAGAGAACAGATAAAAGATTATCACAAATATGCAGAATTGATCCAGAATGGAACATACTACAGACTGAGCAATCCGTTCGAAGAAGAGGCTGGGGCATGGGAATTTCTGGCAGAGGACAAGGGTGAGGTGCTCGTAAATGTCGTCATGCTGGCGAAACACGGCAATATGACAGTCAATTATGTACGGCTGCGCGGGCTGGATGAAGGAGCCATGTACAAAGACGAAAACAGCGGGGCAGTGTACAGTGGAAGCGCCTTGACAGAAGCCGGGATGCCATTACCGGTGGAATTGGGGGAATATTTAGCTTATCAGATACATCTGGTTCGGGAGGAAGCAGGACATGACAGTTGATGAAAGATACAGACAACGGATGGACAGACACCATGATGAATTGAAATGGCTTTATATGGAGCTATATGGAAACGATGATATGTTTTTTGAATTATGCAGCCAGATGTACAGCTTTTACCAGGGCCGGAGGCAAAGCCTGAAAAGGCTCGACAGGAAGAGGGAAAACAATCCTTCCTGGTATAGGGGAAATGACATGCTTGGCATGATGCTGTATATTGACCAGTTTGCCGGGAACCTGAAAGGGGTGGGGGAGAAGCTGGATTACCTGAAGGAATGTAATGTCAGCTGTGTCCACCTTATGCCATTTCTGGATTCCCCCGAGGGGAGGTCTGACGGCGGCTATGCAGTGGCAGATTTCCGCAGGGTAAAACCATCGCTTGGTACGATGGAAGATCTGGAGATTCTGGCCGATGAGTGCCATAAGAACCAGATAAGCCTTTGCATGGACTTTGTTATGAACCATACATCAGAGGACCATATCTGGGCGCAGCGCGCACGCTCTGGTGACGGGGAATATATGAGCCGGTATTTCTTTTATGATAATTATGTGATTCCGCGAGAATATGAAAAGACAGTGCCGCAGGTATTTCCGGTGACAGCTCCGGGGAATTTTACATATCTGCCCGAAACGGGACATCATGTGCTGACAACGTTTTATCCGTATCAGTGGGACCTGAATTACTCCAACCCACGTGTGTTTAATGAGATGATGTACAATTTCCTGTATCTGGCAAACCGGGGGATGGATGTGATACGGATTGATGCGGTGCCGTACATCTGGAAATCACTTGGGACATCATGCCGGAATCTGCCGCAGGTCCATACAATTGTCCGTATGATGCGGATGATAAGCGAGATCGTCTGCCCGGGTGTCGTGCTCTTAGGGGAAGTCGTGATGGAGCCAGAAAAAGTGGTTCCTTACTTCGGCACCGTGGATAAGCCGGAATGCCATATGCTGTACAATGTAACGACAATGGCGACAACCTGGAACTCAGTGGCCACGCGGGATGTCAGGCTCCTGAAAATGCAGTTAAATACGATTAGCCGGCTCCCGAAAGAATATACCTTCCTGAACTATCTCAGATGCCACGATGATATAGGCTGGGGGCTGGACTATGATACATTAAAATACTGGGGTATGAGAGAGGTGCCGCATAAAAAGTTCCTGAATGACTACTTTACAGGAAGAACTGAGGGCAGTGTAAGCAGGGGGGAATTGTATAACGAAGACCTTGTGACAGGTGATGCAAGATTCTGCGGAACAACAGCATCCATGTGCGGGATAGAAAGCGCCGGTTTCGAGGGGAATGAGGGAAAAATGGAGCAGGCTGTCAGAAAAGACCTGATGCTTCATGCCTATATGTTCATGCAGTCCGGCATTCCTATGCTTTACAGCGGTGACGAAATCGGGCAGGTCAACGACTACACCTATAAAGAAGATCCCGCAAAAAGAGAAGACTCCCGCTACATACACCGTGGGAAATTCCACTGGGAGCTTGTGGAAAACTGCGGGGATACAGACACCATACAGGGAAAAATATTTCAGGGACTGAGCAGGCTCGAACATATACGCAGACAAGAAAACGTATTCGGTGCAGATGCAGAAATGCAGGTGATAGAAACAGGAGACGATTCCGTATTGTGTATACAAAGAACAAAAGGAAGAGACACAATCATTGGAATTTTCAATTTTCATGATACCGAGAAAACAGTTCATATTATCTTGCCCGGAACCTACAGAAACCTGCTAAACGGGAAAATCATGGGACTTCAGGATGTCAGACTGCCCGGAAGCGGGTTTGTCTGGACAAAGTTAGTCGAATAAAACTTGAGAAAATTCTGAAAATGGAGAGCAAAGGGGTCTGACCCCTTTGCTCTTTCGCATATACTGTACTAACGATATATGCTCAGGAGTTTTTATGAGAAGAAGATTTTTTAAAGTAAGTCTGGGAACTTTTCTGGCGGTTATGCTGCTGGGCTGTTCATTTAAGTATCTTTCCGGCTATGTAACGGTATCCAGCAATGTCAGCGGCAGGGAACTCCCTATTTATTCTGTAGAGACGAATGAAAAGAAGGCGGCTCTGACATTTGATGCAGCATGGGGAAATGAGGACACGCAGAAGATTCTGGATATTCTGGAAAAGGAGAAGATCCATGTCACGTTTTTCGCAACCGGCGGCTGGGTGGAGCAGTATCCGGATGATGTGAAGGCTATACTGGCAGCAGGACATGATCTGGGCAATCACAGTGAGAGCCATAAGAATATGAGCCAGTTGTCAAAGGAGGAACAGAAAAAGGAAATTATGACAGTACATAATAAGGTGAAAGAACTTACAGGATATGAAATGAAACTTTTCCGGCCTCCGTACGGGGATTATGATAATACTGTCATTAAGACGGTGCAGGAATGCGGGTATTATCCGATTCAGTGGGATGTGGACAGTCTTGACTGGAAGGATTATGGCAGACAGAGCGTCATTGATACAATACTTGGCAATAAAGCGCTCCAAAATGGCTCCATTATTCTGTGCCACAATGGGGCAAAATACACGGCAGAAGCACTGGAGTCCAGCTAATAAATGTCAATAGTTAAATGAAAAAATTGC
>NZ_QUGN01000029.1:0-33935 GCF_003479085.1 Clostridium sp. AF19-22AC
AATTTTTTCATTTAACTATTGACATTTATTAGCTGGACTTTTTTTCAAACGACCTGAACCCGGAACAGTTCTCCGATAACCGCTCTATTTCAGGCAGGACAAAGCTATATCATACAATATACACGATAATGGCACTGGAGTCACAGAAGGAACATGGTCATATCAAGCTTCTTTTTCAGCCGGATTCTGATGATTTCATGGAAATTCTGGCCTCCATCAGTAAAAATAAACCGAATCTGAAAATAGACCATATTATATGCCTGAATAACACCGATAAAATTACTTCTGATAAACGGGATTATAACCTCTGCTGCCTTCAGAAGATAATACCCATGTACTACACCTGCCTGTGTGATTACACACCATTCTGCTATTATGACAGTATTAATTCGCATAACAGCAATTTTAATCTGCTTTCCTCTCTGGTCATAACCTCTGAATATGCCATCACATTTTCGCCGCAGCTTAAGTATGGTATTTTATTTATCTGCAAAAACACGCTTCAAAAATTTCAGTCGATCTTTGATGACCTGAAAGCAGAAACTACGCCTGTTGTATGTAAGATTGATTCTGTCTTCACACAATTTGATTATTTAGACAACCTTGATATCGGGGAAAAGACAGGGTATTCCTATCAGATGGAACCCTGCCTCATACCGCTGATTCCACTTTCTTTTCCCGAAAAATACCTGTCAAGGGCTCTGCCGGGACGGGATCAGTTCGTTTTATCGGTAAAGCAGTACATAAGACAAAAATCAGAAATCGTAAAAACGGTATCCACACATTTCATGTTTACGGAAGCCGGTGTCATGCACTTTCTGAAGACCGGCCGTATCTTTGAGCTTCCGGATGCCGTCTACAGCCCGATTGAATATTCCGACAGGGTTCTGGCCGTGCGCACCCTGGTCAATGCATGCAAAAACGAGAAGTACCGTATGCTGCGACCGGACACTCCCGTTTCCCTAAGCAGCCTCTGCATTTATGTTACGGCGCACAGCGGATATCTTCTGTTTTCGTCCGCGGACGGCAATCTGGTCTATCTGAATCTGGAAGAACCAAGCCTTCTGTTCGCGTTTTATGACTATCTAAGTACACTGAATGAAGACTTTTTCTACCCTGCAGATGAGACTGTATCCAGACTCTTACACTTGATTAAGAAAAATCACGCATAGGGCTTTTGTAATCTTTTTTTACAAGACTCTGCACCTGTTACAGAGTCCTGTATGTTCTTTTTCCGGCGATCTCCAGACTTCTCATCTCAGCCCGGTATGTGTTGACAGCCGCTCTGCGCAGGACTGCTGCCGTTTCCATAAGAGAATTGCTGTGCTGTCTCATCAGCATGGCAATTCTCTGCCCTTTCCGGCAGTAATCAGCGGCACATTCCCCTTCCCATACACTCCGGATTCCGGATGACGTTCCTTCCTCTGCCTGTGCGGCCAGCGCTTTCATCCGCTGTGCCATTCTTTCCAGTTCATCGGCCTGTCTCAGCGTTTTTTTATAGTTTAATTGTATTTCATCTCTGTTTGCCATTGTTCCTTACACCTGCCTTTATTCCCGCAGGCAGCGAGCCAAAATCATGTTTACATGACCTTGGCTACTGCCGCGAGGGTCTGTAACCTACCGTCCGAATTCGACTTTCAGCCTGGTTTCCCCCGCCTTAATGACATCCCCAGTGTGGAGAAAAACCGGGCTATCCGCCTTTTTCCCATTGACATAAGTATGATTTTTAGAATTCTGGTCTGCCAGACAGAGAGTGCCTTCCCCCTCGTAAATCATGCAATGCCTTTTTGATACCTTCCCATCACCTTCCAGTACAAGGCAGACTTCTTCTTTTTCAGTCGGCAACATCCGCCCGATCGTCATTTGCCGCGAAAAACGATATTGAAAGATTCTGCCCGTATCCATATCCTGAAAGGAAATCTTCCATGTCGAATATCTGGGGCCATTGATATAATTTGTATCATACTCTCTTAAGTTTCCCGAAAAATATTCCCCTTTTCCAGAACCCAGCATCTGCTTTTTTACATCTATCCCGTTCTGTACCAGAATATTCTTCTGCTGGTTCTGATACTCCCTGCGCCTGTCTGCCCTGCCTGCTGCGAGCTTGTAAATAACGAATGCCACAGCTATAACTATAACGAGAAGTATAAAAATCAGTACTGTCCATCCTTGATTGCTCATCTGTTTCCTATGCGGTCTTCCGCAATCTCCTTTGCTCTCTTTTCCATAAGCTCTGCCTTTACGGCAGCCTGATGCAGGGCTTCCTTCGCCTGCACGATAAGCATACACGTACTGTCCATTTTATCCTTAAGGAGTTCTGCCTTGTGTAGGAATTTTATACCTGCTTCGCCCTGCCAGCCCTGCATAAGCTCATGAATGGTATCTCCATAAGGGCCTGCGGCAGTCTGCCGGAGCTTTTCTGCCGTTTCACCCAGCCGTTCCATCTCTTGTCCTGCCGTCAGAAAATCAAATTTAAGTTCACTCATATCTTTCTCCCCAAAAAACAACTGGCCGGATTACTCAGTGCGATAGTTATTGTGTACTTCCGAAATACTGCAATTCTATCCCTGTCAGCTTTTGGTTTTTATCTACGATGAAGCTTAAGGTATCCTCGTCTGATTGAATGGAATCAACTGATGGCATCCTTAAATCATCTGTCTGTCCTTTATAGAACTTATACCAAATAGTTGTTGTATCATCCTGAGATGTTGATTCAGAAAAAACTGGCTCATCCGTTCCATATGTTTTCTTGATATCTGCCGGCGTACTGCTAAGTGAAATTCCGTCTGCCGTCTGAAAACGCACATTGGACGCACCCTTGGCGTATATCATAATACCTCCTATTTCACAGTCTTTTAACTGCTGTTCCTGATCCGTCAGATTCACAACGTTCAGCCGCACGGAACTGCCGTTGGCATCGGTCATCGATGTAATAATATAACTCATTCCTTCCATAGTCTGTCCGGCATCCCCCTCCCTGAGCGTCCATCCGTTCTCCTCCAGTTCTGATACGGGAAATGGGAGCTGATAGGTATGTCCGTCCAGTTCAAACCGGTATATAGCTGCAATGTCATTTGCCTTAGATAGTGTGTCGGCATCCTTTTCGGGCTTTGTCTTACTCTCATCTTGATTTCCGGTTTCTGCTGGCTGGCTCGCCTCTTTTTTATCCCCGGCATCTGTCTGTTTCTCTTTTTGGCTTCCGCAGCCTGCACAGAACAACATAACTGCCGCTGTCAGATAAATTACACACTTTTTTCTGTTCATCATTTTCTTCCCTTTCCTCCTGTCTTTGATTCCCTGCACTATGAACGGTCTGTTTATAGAATGATATCTGCCGGTAGATCGTGGTTCAGCTCGTTCGCCGCCTGATCTGCTTCACGATATATGCCTGCAATCCTGCGGAGGTCTGTTACATTTTCCTGAAATCTGGAAAGCGCCTCCGCGATCTCTTCCTGATACTCCTGATATTCCCTCCGGTGCGCGTCATTGGCGTCTCCTTCCCAGTAACTGCGGGAATTTGCCACGGTCTCACCGATTTTAACAAACCGCTGCCTTACATTTTTAATCTTCTGCTCCACCGCGTCTGCACGTGCTTCCAGTACAGCGGTCTCCACCTTAATACGAATCTGCTCCATGATTCACTCTCCTGCCTGCTTTCTGCCTCCGGGATACTATATCCGGATGCGGTCAATCAAATTTCCCACTTGGTTTTCACATGTCCGGTATTCCCTTGCCGCATATTCCATATGGCTGATATAAGCAGACAGCTTTTCATATATCGCCTGCATGTTTTCGATATCTGATGCAGCCTGATTCTGAAATGCGGCCCAGGCAGGGCCTTCCCAGGTCTGTCCCAAAAGCTGCATTTCCTGTGACAGTTCCTCCACAGACTGGCTGATCCCTTTTAGCTCATTCTGAATTGCAGCTTTGTCCTCCTCCAGCCTCTGCGTCGATACTTTCATATAAGTTCCCATGATAATCCCCCGTCCATTTTTCCGTCATAATCAGATGTGGAATGCCAACAGATTTTCATATCCGTCCAGACCCGAGATATGGCTCGTTCCAAACACTGTCTTTGGATAGACGATCTTCTCCAGGTCATAGGTATCTGCAATCCCCTGCTCCGTTTTTTTGTACAGCGCTCCCCCCTCTTCCAGGCACTGAGCCATACACCGGAGAATATCCATCTCCTCCTGCAGCTCATCCCTGCTCTTTCGGAGAAGATATATTGTCTCATCCATATAGGCCATGTCTCTGATCTTATATTCCGCCAGTGTCAGTTCCTCTTTCAGTTCCCTCAATATGGAAATCTGTTCAGACAGCCTCTCCCCGGCTGCCTGAACAATCTTGAAATCAATATAAGTCACGGTTACTCTCCTTACTCTTCTCCTCCCGGATATGTCTTGTGTGTTCCTGTCCAAATCTCTGGACAGTTACATCAAACCGGCTAAATAATGACGTCTGAGGAAAGGCTGTTTGCCTCGTCCGCATTTGCGGAATCAGACTGTGCATATACCTGTGCCATCTCCTCAAGATCGCTGCTGTGCTCCTGAATCATGCGCACCATTCTCTGGATATCGTCCTCAAGTCCTTTAAACTTGTTAATATATGCCGCTGCCGCATCGCCTTCCCATGTGGAAGACATTCCCGTGATCAGGTTCATCATCTCCCCTGTAAGACTATTGACTGCTGCTCCCTGGCTGCTGAACTCTGATGCTGTATTTGTTAATAACTGCGGTGATACTTTAATGATTCCTTCCATGATAAGTTCTCCTTTTCTGTGATTTTATGTGTTCTGAACAGTTACACGATTTACTTGTATGTTCTCTCATTTGCGATCTCTACATTCGTTGCCTCTGCCTGTGCATATCTGGCTGCAATCGCTTCCAGCCTCTGTGCATACACTTCTACCGCGTTGTAAAAGTTATCCATCTGCACCTTGTCACTGGCAAATGCATTATGGAAACTTTCCCTTGCCTGCCCTTCCCACATCCCGTTTAAGTTAGCTTCTGTTCCCTCCAGCTCATTGATCTGGCTCTTAAACTGTGCATTTAACTGTCTCAAAGAATCCACCTTTGTTTTTAAATCATTGATTGATACTGTAAAATCTGACATTTCCAATTCCTCCGTTTCATACTTATCTGAGTTCTGTATCTCTTTGATGTACATATCATAACAGTTTTGAATCTGCTTTTTATAAATCCTGACGGACGGCACATTTCACGGGATGAACGGATGATGTAAGTCTCTTTGAGCATTACATTTAAAGAGCCGGTTGAAAAACAAACACGAGAAGAAATCACTTTATCTTCAAAGAATAATTCCGGTGCACAAGCAATTTATGATATTATCTGTGTTTTAGATAAATATACAAAGAAAGATACTGGCTTTAGTGAAGAACGTATAAACATTATGAAATCTCAAATGAATGGTGGTATCTAGTATTATCAAGTGCTAAATTCTAAAGAGGCACTCACTTGGATAAACGAAATCATAGCTGACTATCGCAGCCAAGGACTCATATCTGGCTGATGAGTCCCTGGCTATTGCTATTTGCAAACAAATGGATTGGATGCTGGCAACATTGAAAAAGAGGACTTGAAAAATTCAAGCCCCCCGTGTATAATTTACTTAGAAGTAATCAAAAGACTTTGGTATGTCTGATGATTGCGCTTCGGATTACTACAGTAATTTATAGTTACCAGCTATCCTCTATGGGCGTAGAGGATAGCTATTTTTTATTCTGATGATTATCTATGTAAGCAAGTGCTGTAAAAATTAAGTTTTTACTATACATTTAGATACTTGAAGATTATACGCGAACATGATATATTATAAGCACAAAGAGAACAACCGCCCACAAAGTGGTTAGCCTCCGGTAATTAATCTAACTGCCCGTACCGTCCGGCCTAGACAGGGGGCAGTTATTTTTTTGGCTTGTTGTTCCTATTGTCTAAATAGGCAAGCAGTGCGATTAACATTGTTATAAAAAGGAATAGGTCCTGATATGTAATATAATTCATTCGCACCACCTCCCTTCATGGGAGGCTGCCACCCTGTATTCGGTTGTTCTATCCAAAGTGTATCACAAGTTATAATCACCAACAATGAAGTATTACTTCAATTTCTTACTTTAAACAAGCAGAATCCTGCTCCCCGTCCAAAGCCCGTTCTCTGCCGCTGTCCGTTCTTTTGCAAGCTGCACCCGGTTCTGTGCATTCCACATCAGCATGCGCCGTATGTCCCCCTGCACGGGACACTGCTCCTTCTGGCAGATCATTTCTGCGGCCTCGTCCATGACCTCTGATAATGGTACGTTCTCATCGATCTGAAAATCATACAGTTTCCCCATCATAGGAACTTCTATCTCTATTATGATCATCCGTCTGCGCCCTCCACACTTTGAATTCTTCTTCTGTAAGCATCGTAAGCTTTAGTGTATCTTTCTTTTTCCAGTATCTTTGACTCACCACCGCCCGGTCCGGGACCATATAGCAGAAGTACTCCCGGGTACTGTCATCTTTCGAGCTGCATACCAGTGTTCCTGCCGGATGTCCCATGATTTCCAGCATACAAAGCAGGTCCTCCCGGATGCTGAACTGTTTGTTTTCTGCAAGGATAAATCCATTCCCGGACAGATGGCGGAGTGCCTGTATGACTTCCATTTCAGAAAATTGCTTCTCCGGCATATAGATGCCTTCGAGTGTACGGACACCCATGCTGTACAGCAGGATGCGCAGTTCATCAAAACTTAACAGGATGGCACGCTCAATCATTTCCGCCATATCATTTTCCTCCTTTCTCCAGATACTCTTTGATCACCGGCTTATAAGAACGCGACAGCGGGATTTCAAACTCATTTTTCAGAATGATCCGGTTCTGGGAGAGAAATACATTGACAATCTTGCTCTTATTGATCAGGAAACTTCTGTGACAGCGTATAAAACCATCCTCCAGTTTTTCCTGAAGTTCGTCCAGCGTATCGTAAAAACCATATTCCTCTGCTTCTGTATTGAGGTACACCCGTTTTTCCCTTGATTCGAAAAAATAGATATTATTATAATCGATTAACACCCTCCCGCCTTTATGCTCAATGACAAAGACTTTCTTTTCGTCGGGACTTAAAAATCTGTCAATGTATGTCCTGATGGCTTCCGAGAGAACCTCCTGAACCTGACTCTCTGTTAATGGTTTCAGTAATAAGGATTCTGCCCCGATTGCAGGCCTCATATATACAGCCGGGGATATCCGGGGGCTGGCAATCAGTATAATGTACGATGAAGGTGTCAGTCTTCTTAGTTCCTTTGTCAGTTCCAGAGCCCCCTCCATCGTAATATCCACACAGACGATATCTGTCCTTGTCTTTTGGCTGACCGTCTCCTCCAACTCCGAAATGGACGAACACTGCAGCATTTCCCAGTATTCGTCTGTCCATTTTGCCGCCAGATCCTTTGCATATCTGACAATGTACTGCCTCTCCTTACTGGATTCATCTGATATTAACATTACTATCATGCTGCTTCTTCGCCAGCGGAATTACAACCTGAATTCCGATGCTTTCCTCCTCTTCATCCGGTACATACCCGATCCCCCGCTTCGTGCTTTTTGACTGCTGTGCAAAGGACAGGTTTTGGAAATTGAATACCTTCTGTGCCTGCAGGTTCCCCCCCAGATGGATGCCCCTTTTGTAGGATATATAGTCCTGATATGCTTTATAAGCCGACAATACAGCATGATCCTCAGGTTTCAGGCAGCCGATAAAATAAATATGGTGCAGGTTTCCCTTCTCGATCATGTTTTCCACAAATCCTGACATATTGCCGACTCCTTCCCCAGGTCTGTAGACCATTTTAAAGAATTCTGCAAGATCGGCGAGGAAGATAAAAACAGGTTCCTCCCTGCTCATTTCCGCAAATATTTCCGCTTCGTCCATACCGGACTCGATCATTGCACGTTTCTTTTTATTTCTGGCCGCAAATTCCGGGAGAAGCTTTGACAGATATTGAAATAACTGTGCAGGCTCCGTGATATATTGGGCATGATATTCTTCGGCTGTCTTCTTCAGCTCCGATGACCCTCTTTCTACAATGCAGATTCTTCCGCCTTTCTGGTACGCACTGTACAAAAGTACTTTCAGCGTGTTTGTTTTTCCTGTACGCCCTTTTCCTGAGATAATACAGCAGTAATTGTGGATCAGATGCAGGCTCAGGACAGATGCGTCTTCCATACCGTATCCGAATGGCAAAAGTCCCCTGTCCTCCAGACTCAGCCGGTAAGAAGGATGTTCTGCCAGTGTATCCAGCGTTGGATTCTCCGGAATCTCCGGGACCACATCCGCGCGCCTTCCTTTCCACGATTTTGCCATGCCTTCGCAGTATGACTCCAACACTTGTCCTCGTTCGAAATCATCCTCCGCCTTCACACTCAGAGCAGTCTGGAACTCCAGCACATTACCGTCCACCGCCGCAAGCCCCCGGCCCCTGATATCCGTTTCCGGCAGGATGTGAAGGTGGGTCATCCGCATGACTTCCATATATTTGAACTTATCTGCCTGTTCCAGTGACAGTACCGTACGGATATTATCCCCCATTCTGGCCGGTATCTCTGCCATCCCGAAGCCTGCTGCCGTAACCGCGAGGAACATGCCGTATCCCACGCCTTCCCTCGCCAGCCGCAGCAGGGCATCATCATATTTATTTTTCGTCTTTTCCCGGAACGCCCCAACGTTATCCACCACGACCAGCACGGCCGGCAGCCTGATCCCGTATGCCTGTACATACTGGCTGTAGTTCCCTCCCTGAAGGAGTTTCTTTCTCTCATCCATCATCTGCACGAGCATATGGATAAAACGGCTGGCCTTTTCCTCCTGATTATCAAAGAGTACGCCTCCCACATGCGGTGCATTGGCAAATGGGGCAAGCATATGGCTGCTGTAGTCGATCAGATACATCCAGAGCGTATCCGGCGAATACCTGCTAACCAGTGAATAAACCAGAGTCTGCAGGAAGGTACTCTTCCCGCTTACTGCCGACCCGCACACCGCATGGTGCCCGTCACGTGAAAAACTGAGGACAAGCGGTTTCTGCGCCTGCCCCTGTGGATCATCACAGAGTCCTATAACAGCCTCCAGTTCCCATTTGCGCGGCATCGGTTCCCATCTATGGTCATGGTAACTGCTTTCCGTATACCCCTTAAGCTCTGACAGGTAAATTTCATTTTTCAGGACCGGGAGCCAAAGTCTGGTCGTTCTTTCATAACCATTTTCCTGAGCGGTTTTGTTCAGGTATTCTATTACGGCTTCTAACTGTGTCTTCTGACGGACATTTTCCCCCTGCTTTTTCTCCGTTTTTCTGTGGTGTCCGCCGATCAGTTCCGCCTTTCCTGTCCTTGTCAGCATCTCTGCCGCCTGAGACTTTCTTCCTGCATCCTCTTCATATACGGCCCCACTGTAGCCTGACTGGAACAGTTCGAAAATTTCGTCACTGCCAACCTGCAGATAACCGCGGCCGGCCTGCGTAAGGAATGCTGCATCCGGTTTATGCAGCATGTCATTGCTGTCCTGCCGGTCCTGTACCCTCAGGCACAGACGGAATTTGGAATTACTCCAGATATTGTCGTCTACGGTGCCGCCTGGCTTCTGTGTCGCCAGAATCAGGTGCACGCCGAGGCTTCGACCAACCTGCGCCACGCTGATGAGTTCCTTCATGAATTCCGGTTCTTCCCGTTTCAGCTCCGCAAACTCATCTATGATAATCAGCAGGTGCGGAATCGGCACTTCCGCCTCCTGATTCTTATAGAGCCGGGTATACAGGTTAATATTATTCACTCCGTACTCTGAAAACAGCCTCTGCCGTCTCTGGTTCTCACTTTTAATCGAAATCATGGCGCGCCGCACCTGATTCCCTGACAGATTTGAAATCTGCCCGGCCAGATGGGGCAGGTCAGAAAACAGGTTCGCCATTCCCCCGCCCTTGTAATCTATAATAAAAAAGCTGACGTCCTCCGGGCTGAAATTGATCGCCAGAGATAAGATCCACGTCTGAAGCGTCTCACTTTTACCTGACCCTGTCGTCCCCGCCACAAGCCCGTGGGGGCCGTGAAACTTCTCATGGACATCCAGATAGCAGTCTGCATTCCCGGCTTTTCTGCCGATCAGTGCCTTCATGCTGTTGTAATTCCTGTTTTTCCTCCACCGTTCAGTTACGCGGAATTCAGCCAGAGAGTGGACTTCGTACATACTAAAAAAATCAAGGCTGTTCGGAATCTCGCTGTTGCTTTCGATTTCATTCACGCGGATATTGGCAAGCGTCTGCCCGAATGCGGCAAGCTGCCAAGCCGACACCTTATCCGGCACAAATGCCTTTTTTTCATGCCCGGTATCAAGCAGGTTGTAAAACCCCTGAAAGTACTGGTCGTTCTGAATCACTTCCTCACAGGCATTCGGAAGCTGCTCCAAATTCTCAACCATCAGAAACGTCGTGATCCCATATTCCGCCCTTGCCTCATATATGTACTTTGCCAGAATCTCCCCCTCCAGAATGGAAGGGTCTGAAATAAACAGGACATAATGCGGCTTTACAAACCTTCTTTTCCCCCGAATGCCCGGCTGTTCCTCATTCTGGCTTCTGGAGCGGATCACATTAGACAGTTCGAAAAAAATATCTGCGGTTTCCAACTCATTGGAGGCCATATACCGTGTCTGTTTATCCTCCGACCAGACATGCGGGAACCATTTCATGCATTCCCAGTCCTCCCTCCGGCGCCTGTCCCTCTCCCTGTAAATGAAGACCAGTTTGACATCCGTATAGCAGTGTGCCGCGGTGATGCCTGCAACGAGTGTATGCATCATTTCAACGGCGCCAGCCTTTCCCTCCCCGCCTACAAGGCCGATGAGCGCCTTATCCATCAGGGAAATCCCGACCGGGACCTGTTTGAGCGTCCGGAATTCTTCACGGATCAGCTTTGGTTTATCCTGCAAAGAGTCGTTGATCAGCGTAAACTTCTCTTTTGGTATCTGAATATCCACCTGAAATGGCAGTTCTCCCAGTCCGAGCCTCTGGAACAGGAAATCACTGTGGGAGTAATTCCGGTTCCAGAGCTCACTGCTGTTCCGGTTATAACTCAGGCACTGGACCGCCGGAGGATACATCTGGCTGAGTGCGGCGCTGTTGTGCCTGTATTTTTCCCGGAGTGTATCTGCGATCTGGATCAGGTAATTACTGTAAGCATTGAAACGCTGGTTCTCTTCCTCCATATTCTCCTTTTTGCTGTAATTTAAATTCAGCACTGCCCAAACCACCCCGATCAGGGCCGATGATATGGCCGTGATCAGCCCGGTGTACATAAAGGCGCTGGATGCCTGCCCGGAAAGCCGGGAGCCGAAGATGGCAAATCCGCATCCGAGCATCATCGGAATCGCCATCGTAAACGCCGGCCCGATCGTCAGATATACCGGCTTTTGTTTTGTCTGCTTCGGATTGGGCGGCGCCTCAATCTCAGTCTCCTCCTGGTAAATGGACGGAAGGTTTCGCGGAGAACGGTGAAAATAGATCTCTTCCCTCCCTTCACTACCCGGTATCCCCCTTGTCAATGCCGGTTCTATCTGCAGCGGTTTCAGGATATCCTCTTTCACCGCCAGTACACCATAATATGTCCCAACCGCCAGTATCTGGTCCAGAAAGAGAATATGGAGCCCGAAAATATCAATATGGTCCCCAAATTCCAATTTCCGCCTCCCCTGAATCCGCATGTTATGGCAGAAAACTCCGTTGCTGCTTAAATCCGTCAGATACCAGCCGTCTGAAGTATGGTCCAGAACCGCATGGGATGCCGAGACCAGTTCCATGAACTGGTACTGGATCAGGTTTCCTGCCGTCTTTCCGATGGAAATCTGCTTCATCATACGGAGGTCATACTTTTCCATCACCTGTAAGGTAAGCATACAGTCCGCCGCAAGAATCTGGAACCTTTCCCCGTCTGCGGTCTTCACCTCCATGATATCCTGATGGTGCAGGATATGGCGGTCTTCCCTGACCTGTGCCATTTTCACATAATAATCTGCGGTGCTTACGATCTCCCAACCCCGGTCCGAATTCTCCAGCCGGATTTCCAGATCCTTTTTCAGCCGGTAGATATCATGATGCAGATAAATGGTATGGTCCGCGTCGTGTATGTTTGGAAGCAGAAACTCTTTACAGATTTGTTTGTTATATACCATTAATATCAAACTAGCTTTTCCTCCTTATATGTATGCCATGTCAAATGTAAATACAGTCACCTGAATCTTCAGTGTACCGACTGCCAGCCTGTCTCCGGAGCAGAGGAATTCCGCCGTTTCCACGGCATGTTTCCGGAACCCCCTCTGTATCCATGTCCCGTTTGCAGAGTTTAAGTCCTGCACTGCCAGACGGCCCCCGGAAACGAAAATGACACAGTGCTGCCCGGAAACCGCACCGTCCCGGATGCATATCTCATTTTCCCCGGGGCTGCGGCCGATCCGGATGCCGTGTTCCGGGTCAAATACAAATCCCTGTTTCTGCCTGTCCTTCCATTTCAGATAGACCATGACCTTCAGCCCGCCGTAAGCGGGGACGCTCTGATTCCGGATGGCATTATTCAGGCAGTTCTCTTTTATCATTTTGTAGGCTGCATCATAGTACTTCTGCATTTCTGCCTTCCGGCTGCTTCGTATCACATATATGGCAGCCCCTCCGGCAGCAAAAACTGCTGCCGTTATTACAATGATCCACATCATACGGGCCTTTCCTTCGCTTACTTATTAGAATTCGTAAATTCGTCTGACTGAGGCGCTTTATTGATCACATTCAGTTCTCCGTGGTCGATCTCGCATACAATCCAGATATCCTTCACGTCTGCCCCCGGATCAATGGTAATCGTCACCGGTTCTTTACCGGGCAGGTATACCTTCACCGTTGCCCCGTTCTCTTTCATCGTACCGGTCCTCCTGAAATCAGCCACCTGGAACTGGTAGACACCGTTCAGGTTATAAATAGTCGTTGTCTCCGGTCCATAGCCGTCCGTATCGTCCAGATCAAGAGCGGCAATCACATCCCCGCCTGACTTGGCCTCTTTCTGGCGGAAATTGACGGATACTTCCTTTCCGTCATCCGTGCTGCCCATGAGGTAGGAATCCAGATCCTGCGGTTCGGCATTCCACTCCAGCACAATTCTGGCCGTTCCTTTTTTCAGCTTCGGTGAAATACTAAACTGTTCGCCGCTGTAATTTCTGCCCTCTTCTATCTCAAAAATGTATTCTTCTTCGATATAGTTATCCGCCTCGATAAGAATCGTGTAAATATCCGGTTCCAGATCCGCTGAGAAAACTCCCTGTGCATCTGTCTTTACAGCTTTTTCTTTGTTTTCTTTCTTCGCTGGCTGGAATGTCAGGACCGCCTGTGGAACACCGTCTCCGCTGACTGCATCGATTACAACACCTGAGATATGCCCCGTCGTATCTCTCTGGGCATTCGCATTCAGCAGGATGATCTCATTCCACCCACCCGCAGAAACAATATTTCCGTTAGCGTCCGTCTCAAACCGGAAGATGCAGTCTGATGTCTTTGTCTCTACGAAATACCTGCCGTCTTCAGTCTTCGGTGTAACCTTCTCCCCAAAAAGCATCTGTAACCTCTGTAAGCTGGCCCCGCCTTCAAAATTTCGAAAGAGTGTCCCCAGAGAATGCAGCGATATTTTTTCCGGCATCCCTTTTTCTGTCGGTGTTTTCCTGCTTACGTCCACAATCTCTTTGTTTGTCTCTGTATTCCTGTAGAAGCACACTGCGCCGAGCCCGTTGTGTTCAATCTCCAGATAGCCGTCCTCATCCATCTTCGTGCTTTTTACAAAGCCGAACTGGTCCTTGTAATCCTCAAACCGGTAATCAATGATTTTCTGCAGGAAGGAGGTATTCCATGCGATGTTCTGGGATGCTGTCTTCAAATCCACCGTAAGTTCCTCTTTTTCCTGGTCCCCGTTCATAACAGCCACGAGTGACTGCCCGTTCAGGTCTTCGAGTTTTCTTTTGATTTTAAAGGATGAGGTCTCCCTCTGCCCTTTTCTTAAAATCGCCTTTGCCTTGGAGATCTCCTCCTGTTCTACATAAACGTCAGCAAGGGCCAGATAAGCGTCTTCCTCCTTTGGATTCACGGAAATCGCTTTTTTATACTGGATCACTGCGTCTTCGTAATTATTTGCCGCCAAATACTTTTCAGCGCTTAAGACTGCCTCGCTGTAATTTTTCTCCTTCATTTTCCCGCTGACAAAGATAAATGCCGCGGCTGCAATCAGGATAATGGCTAATCCCGCTAATACTGCGAGCAGAATCTTTGTATGATTCTTCTTTTCTGCGTGGTACTGCTTCTCTTCTCTCATTCTTCCTCACCTCGTCCTTAGTCGTATATCTGATAGGTCTGTTCCCTGATCTGTTTCTTTTTCCGGCCCAGCATCCACTCTGCGAGTACCAGTCCTAACGTGGACAGCAGAAGGATGGCAGCTCCTGTGATCATATACTGTTCGCCGCTCATACCCTTATTCCTCCAGTTCCTTCATAATCTCAGCCAGCGCCTCCATATCCGGGTCTGTCTTCCCGAAAGACCGGTACCGGTGCATGCCGTCCTGAAAACGAAACTTAAGCTCCTCAAGAATATTTTCATAACCCCCCTGTTCCTTCGCCAGATCCAGATAGTTATAACACATCCACATCGGGACCACATAATCCTCATTGTAGACCTGGTTCATCTCGTTTAAGTGTGTATTACTGTCTTTATATTTCCCCATCGCACGCTCTACCAGTGCCAGATTCAGCCGGTCCTCATAACTCGGGCTGCCGTTCCCGTTCAGGCTCTGGTAGCATGCCAGTGCTTTCTGGAGCCATGCATTCTCATTGACTTTCCTGCTCTCTGAGGATGCCGCCTTTACCGCGGACTGCCCCATGTGCCGCAGTACTTCTTTTGAGCCATCCAGCTCTCTGGCCGCTTCCAGTGACGCGACGGCGTTCCCATACTCTTCCCGGCCGTCATAGATCGATGCTTCCAGAAGATATCCGGAAATCAGAAGCTCCCTGTCTGATTCTCTCTCGAACAGCTCTCCCAGTTCCTCCAGCGCGTGCTCGTCATCCTCAGCCATCCGGGACATTTCCGCCTGTATCAGCAGCCGTTCTCCGTCGGATAGGTTCCTGAGCCCGTCTGCTGACTCCATGATCCGTCTGGCTTTTCCAATCTGGCCGCTGCGCACCAGCGCAACAGTATAATCCCTGCATAAACCGCCGTCCTTTGGCGTCAGCTCCCACGCTTCCCCGTAACAGGATGCCGCCTCCTCAAAATTTTCCTGCCTGAAGTAGCTCTCTCCAAGCAGGCGGAGGACACCGGCTTTTTTATCTTCATGTTTTCCAAGATACCCTTTATAGGTACGGCTGTTCAAAATTTCCGTCGCCTGCGAGATGATGTCTGTCTCTTCCTGATTTTCTGCTGACACATACAACTGTCTGTATGCCTGCTGCCACTTCTCCACGCTATTTTGCCAGTTTCCATAATAGAGCAGCAGCACCCCGGCCACCACACACAGTATCCATGCAAATACACTCCCTGCCTGAGCGGCCGTATATCTCTTATACAAAGGGTCCATCCTGCTCACATCTGACAGGGCCTTCTTCATCTGCCCCGCCGTCTGGAATCTGGCTGTTCTCTTTTTTCTCAACGCCTTTGCCACCACGGCCCTCAGGCCGTCACTGTAGGGGATTTCCATAGAAAGAATATCCCCGTACTGTTCCCGGTCGGGTGAAGGCAGCTGCCCCGTCATCACTGTGTAAAAAACCGCGCCCAGGCTGTAGATATCCATCCGGGCATCCAAAAGCTGTGTATTCTTTCTTCCATTTAAGATGTCCTGCGCCTTCTGGTACTGTTCCGGCGCGGCAAACCAGGGACTAACTCCCTGAATATCCTTTGAGACTTCCCCATCCAGTGAAATGTTAAAATCAATGAGACATACATTCCCCTGTGACGTAATCATAATGTTGGAGGGTTTGATGTCGCTGTGAAGAATCGGCGGGTTCTGCGTGTGCAGATATTCCAGCACCTCGCAGAGCTGTATCAGCCACTGACGGATCACCTGTTCCGGAAAATGGTATCCCTGGTCCAGATACTGCTGCAGGTCCTGCCCTTCCACATATTCCATCACCGTGTAAATACTCGTCCCTACAACCAGAAAGTCATATACCTGCGGCAGATAAGAATGGTGCAGGCGCTTCAGGATATCGACTTCCGCACGGCCGTTAATCTGGCCTGCAAAATGGTCCTTGATCTTTTTTACCACAACCCGTTTCTGAAGGCGCAGATGATAGGCCAGATAGATAATTCCAGTCCCTCCCCGGCCTATTTCACGGATGATCTGGTACATCCCGTCCAGAATCTCACCATCTTGAATCATGTCAAGTCCTCTCCTTACTTTTCCAGATGAATGGTTACTGTTCACCCCCTACGGGCGTGCACAGTAACGATGAATGCTCTTAAGATGAAAAACGGCTGCCCAAATCTTTAGATTCAGGCAGCCCGATTCTTTCATACCACCTTAGCGGTGGAAGTCATTTCCCGAAGTAACTATTTTACTTTTCAGCTGGTTTCCGGTTCGTCTTCTTTTTCCTTGAAATTAGGATAACGAGTACGGCCACAAGGGCTGCCAGTCCGACAGATGAGCCCACTACTAATGGTGTGTTTCTGTAGAACTGTACCAGAAGGTTTGCTGTAATCAGCACGCGGATTTCAGAGGTCTCGGCTGTATTGCCTGCCGCGTCTGTGGCTAATGCCCTGATCTCCTGCCAGTTACTGGAATCTGTCAGTGAGAACGGAATCTCGCCCTTCTGCTTCAGGATTTCTTTCGCATTGTAGCTCTTTGAGGTATTCTCTTTTCCGTCCACATCTACTTTCAGGCTGTCCATTGCCACATTATCAGCAACAGTGATCGTAATGTCACGGCTGTTCGTCCTGTACTGACCGTCATTCTCTACTCCGGTAATAACTACCGTTGGTTTTGTCTTATCAATTACAAACTCAATATCTGACTCTTTTACTTTATTATTTACTTCATTATTCGCACGGTCCTTCGAATCAATTGTAATATTATAGAGACCTTCCCGTTCGAAGTTGGAAGCTTTCATTGTGTACTGGTAGCTCTTCCATGATGCCTCGTTTCCGCTTTCCTTCACAGTATAATCTTTACCTTTTTCAAGATTTACCAGTTCCCCGTCCAGTCCGTAGGAGATTCCATTGTGGACCAGTGTATCTACATTGATCTCCGTAACAATCAGATCCTGCTCCTGGTTGGAGTAGTACTGATCCAGAAATGCTTTTGTAGCATCGCCGAAGATAAAGTTGGATCCAAAACGGTTTACTGAGAACATGACTGATTTTTCATCTGTATTTCCGGCCATATCCGTCACCTGCGCGGTCAGTGTATATACATCATCCACTGACTCCTTACGCTCGAAGTCTGCCATCTTAATACTCTCGCCGTTCGGGATCGAGGAGCGCGTTCCGCTGACTGTACGCTCGGAATGCTTTGGTCCTTTGATCGTAAGCTTAACCGCGGATGCATCGTAATTTACATCACTGTATTTCACACCCGGCGCTACCACGCCGTTGTTTGCAGACTTATCCCTAATATCAAAGATTTCGATCTCTGGCTTCGTCTGGTCAACCGTAAACTTATCCTGCGTGTAAGCCGTTGCCGGGTTTCCTGCAAGGTCTGTATAGTTGATGGTGAAGGAATAATCTCCGTCCGCAGCGAAATTTATCGTTGCCGTATGGCTGTCGCCGCTCGTTGACCATCCGTTCACTCCCGGTGTACTGATCCCCTGTGACTGAAGACTAGCTGATATCGCTGCCTGTACCTCGGAACCATTGAAGTTGTGCTCATTCACCGTGATCGTAGCGGTACGCGGCTTGTCGTAGTAGGTCCCGTTGGCCGCACTGTTGTTGTCATATGCCACACTGATTGTCGGGGCGGTCTGGTCGATGGTGAACTCGTCGACTTGTGTGTAATTTGAACGCTTTCCGGCAAGGTCTGTACAGTTTAAGGTCAATGTGTAGTCACCGTCCGCAGCAAATGTCACGGTACATGTATTGGTCGCGTAGTCAGATACCCCTGCATCCGCACTTCTGCTCCACCCGCTGATAGACGGCTGCACCCCGTCTGTGTTGGTTATATCAAACTGTACGGCAGACTCATCAAAGTTTCTTTCGGTAACAATGACGGTGGCTGTCCTTACCGCATTGTAGTATTTCCCATTGGACGGGTTGTTTAGATCATACTTTACTTCAATCGTCGGTGCCGTAATATCAATCTTTAGTGGAACTATTTCGCTTTGATACTCATTTCCTGAGAAGTCAAGTGCATGGATCTGTACACGTACATCATTGCTGTTAAACTGGCTGGCCGGAATCGTAATATTACCGCTCCATTCCTGATTTCCCTGTCTTCTGTCCTGACTGTTGTCAAGCAGGGTACTCGTTATGCTCTCCGTAACATTTCCTGTTGCATTGACTGTGTACCAGACTTTTTCCAAACCTGAATATGTGCCGTTTTCTGTCGGGTCAGACACATCTACATGCAGCGTCACATCACCGCCAAATACATCATCCTTATACGGTGTACTCAAATTCTGAATATTGATTAATGGCTTCACATCGTCTGCAACTGCACCGTTCGTCGGATATATGAATCTGACATTGCCTGCCCTGTCAATGATCCTTTCGTATACAACATACTGTTCATTCGGCTCAACCATGAATTCCATACTATTGATCCACTTCTCATCTGCAAGGCCCTCAACCTCTGCCTGTGAGATCGGTTCTGCGGTCTTATAATATGCTGTGGACTTCACACCTGCTGTAACATCATCTGAAGTCAGTTCCACTTGATATGCACTGTTTTTAAAAATATTAAACGTAATGACATTCCATACAATATCCCAGAAACTCTGCTTATCAATAGAGATCGTACCGTTTGGCAGCGTCTTGTCTACAGTCAGGTAATGGGGGGCATATACAGCCTCATTTCCCGCAAGGTCCCTGTAAGTAAAACCGAAGGTATAGTTGGCATCCTTTTCAAAGGTAAGATTCGTCTCTGCCGTAATTACATTGTAGGACCAGTTACCGCCGGTCTCTGCAAGCTTCTGATAATCCAGTATTCCATCTGGGGCCTCTGTCCCTTTAGTCACTGAAAAATCGATCTGTTCTGGATCTGTTGAAAATGTTTTTCCGCCCATCCAGAAGTTCTTTTCTGTGATTGTTATCTTTGCATTCACAGTCTGGTTTTTATAAGTTCTATTCTCCGTACCATCCCTATCTGACGTAGTAAATCCTGTGCCGCCTGACGTATAAATTACATCGATAACAGGCGCCGTGTGGTCAATCGTAAACTCTGTCACTGCAGCGGAATCTTCTGTCCTGCCCGCCCTGTCTTTACAATGTGGGGTAATCGTGTAGTCACCGTCTTCGGCAAACCTTAACTGAAGCTTGCAGACTCTTTTGTCGGTGAAGTCCTTATCCTCGGTTCCTTCCTGCGTATCCTCAATTTTCCGGTCGACCCATTCGATTCCCAGCGCCTCTAATTCATCCAGTGTACATGTAAACTGATTACCATCTTTCACAACATCAAATGTAAGTCCGTCTTTAGCCGGATCTTTTTCAATGTTCCGCTCGGTATACGTAATGGTCATGAGGCTGTCTTTTCCGATTGGATAATATTTTTCATTTTCTGCATCTTCTTTGTTATATGTGACCTTAATTTCAGGATTTACTGTATCGATCTTAATATCCTTTACACAATCTACAACAGGGTCTGCATCTTTAGATGGATCACCTTTTGATGCATTATCATAAACTTCTATCCTCATGGAAACATGATTACTGTTATTCTTATCGGACGTAATCATTCCTTTGAGTGACATCACCGAAAGATCTTTCAAATCCTGAATAGAATATTTATCCTTTTTCAGATCAATGGTATAGGAATTCTGATAGACTGTACCGTTCTTCCCGCCTGCAACCTGCTTGCCGTCACAGGTAACTGTTACCTTAATCTGCCCCAGGCCTGACAGGAAATCTCCCTTATCAGTAACCGTCAGATCATAGGGAACATCACCGTCATAATATGCCTTTTCCTCCATCTCAAGGCTGATCACCGGAAGTTCCTGTTCAATGACCATTCCGTTTGATACATAGACGTCCATGTTGCTCACATTGTCACATGTTCTTACAAAAACGATATAATTATTCTCTATTTCTTCTTTTGAACTGCCACTCCCTACCGTAATGGTATTCCCGCTTCCCGTCACCCAGTCAGCGCTTGTCAGGCTACTGATCTTTTCCTTAACTGCTGCTTCTGTCAGGTCATCGTCCGTGATATCTTTGCCTGCTTTCCAGATGTAGTACTTCCATTCCTTTACTCCGCTGCCCTCTCCGGAATCATCTTTTTCAGAAATGTCTATCGTTTCCACATAAGTCTTGTTGTCGAATTTACCAAATGTAATGGCAGAAAGAGCCTTTTTTACAACGCCCGCATTTCTAAGGCCAGTAAACTCAACGACCGGAGACTGATTATCCACACGTACGATGTCAAAACGGTTGGCTTTCTCCTCATTATTTGTACCGGATGTACTATACGTGCGTGTCACAGAATCATCCGGCCCCTTCTGCAGCCATATGGAGCCGTCCTGTAAGTTAATGTACTGTACTTCATCTGCATGTTGTGTGAAGGTTATGCCATCATCCGAAGCATTAGTCCTGACTCCGTTTTCACCATACTGGACCATAACCGTCTTATAATAATCCTGATATTCCGATTTTACACCCAGCTTTAAAACTGCATCTTTGGATACCCAGATTTCTTTCGGGTTTCCGCTGCTGTCTCTTCTCACATCGATCCGTGAATCACTCGATGTCACATCAATATATTTTAGGATATCTCCATCGCTGATCTTCTGTGCTTCCACCTTCAGATTAGCAAGGTTCTGTTCCTTTTCCTCTATCTGATACTCATAATTTTTTCCCGGATTCCCTTTTAATGCATCATCCAAAAGAGCCGGTACAATGATGCTTTTTCTGATTTCTCCTACATTTAAATCACTGCTGTTGAAAGGAGCCCTGAAGGTAATATTGGGAAGTTTTTCTGGCTTGTCTGTACCGATATATCCTGAGTCTCCATCAATCTTACCGTTATTTCCAACCAGTTTAACGAACCCGTCTTTGCTTTCAATCTCCTGCTTTAAATCATCATAGCTTCTTCCATACTGGACAGCTATATCCTTGTTGTCTAATGTCAGATAAACAGGACGTTTCTTAATTGTCACTTGAGTCATTACAGAATCCGTGTCTGTAAATCCTTTTGTTAGTATATAGTCGGCGTGTCCTGCCGCATCCTTAATGTCATAAGATTTTGAAGCATCTACCGAGTAGGCTTTGTTTTCGCCGGCATTCGCTTCCTCCAGTTTTGCGTCGAGTACCACTTTATAGTTATTGTTTTTTGTTAACGAGCCTTCGATTTTAAGAGCTGTATCTTCACTGTAAATACGCTCGATACTTTTTGTCCAATTGTCGAATTGATTCAGAGAAGTAATTTCGCTCTGATTTACGATAACCTTATATTCCAATGGGGTTGTAGCCACGTAATCATTCTGTGCCGCAGCTGTTACCTTAATCACCACACACTTGTCTGTTTCTCCGGCAGTTGCATGGTTTACAGTAACCTTGCCGTCACTGCCTACTGATACAAGGTCCGTATTGCTGGATTCATAAGTAAGAGTTCTTTCCTTTACCGTATCTGGATCAACCGGAACCGTAAATTCCTTCCCGCCCGGGTCCCCGAATGTGACTGTTTTCTCTGTTTTCATTAATTTAAGCGGCACATTCTTCGTAAATGTTCCGATGACCTGATCCACTGTTTTATCCTGATACTTATCACTGTTACGGAATTCTGCACTGACTGTATATGTTCCGCCTAAATATTCATCAGTATTCACGGTATACTCTACGCTATTAGACGGGAGTGTTACGGTCTGAGCAAATACTTGTGCACTGTTTTTTGTAATCTCAAATACAATTTCACCATTCGCATTTCCCAGGTTAGCTCCCTCTAAAGAGCATGTTATTGTTGTCTGATTCTCACGTTCCTCCGGCAGTACTTTGATGGAGATATCTCCAATATCTATTTTGTTAACCTGTACTGAAACGGTGGCGTTTCCACTTCCTTTATTGTTGGAAACGGTAATATCCGTTTGTCCCGCTTTATGTGCTTTGATTGTGAAGCTTCCTTCGCCCGTCTTCGTGACTGATGCGATTGTGGGATCTGCTGGATCCGCAGAATATTCTGCCCTCTCTACTACATTCTCTACCGCAAATGAAGCGGTACCGTCTGCATCCATTTCAATGTTCGTCTGGCTCACCTGTATGGCTGAAAAAGTCAGCTCAGCAGACACCAGATTTGCATCCTGATTGTTTTCGTCCGGGGTGATTGTCCCCAGATATTCCTCATATCCACTCTTTGTAATCTTGTAGGAATATTCCTCCCCAGCCTCAAGTCCAATGATATACTCCTGTTTAACATTGGGTTGTACGGTCTGCCCATTCCCCTCATCTCCGGTCTTATATACCAGAATATAAGGTTCCGTTATGCTGTTTTTTTCCGTATCTTTTACGATAAATTCGACATCTACCGTAGCAGCGTCTTCCGCACGTACAGTAACAACCGCTTCCGGCAGAATTCCGGAGAATGCCAGCAAAACTGCCAGCAGCAGCGCACAGACCCTTTCTTTTAATTCTTTTCCTTTACTTTTCATGTCCTTATCCCTTTCTCTCATCGTGTTTCATGCTTTGATGCCCTTTTTTACAGTTCCATATATATTGATAGATTTTCCCGTTTAATAAAAAGTGTGCATACACTCCGGCCAGTGTCATTAGCAAAAAAAACACTGCGATATACTGGCTTATGGTTACATGGAGTGCACAGTATACTGTTCCTGCTATTGACAGGATCATTACAGTATCCATAACCGCCGCCGGCGGGTTACTGAAAAACCTAAGTGCAGACGGAATCTTCTTTTCGTGAATATTCTCTGTTATCAGTGTTTTTCCCTTTTTATATAAAAACAGATAACCTGTCACTCCTGCTATCAGGCCTGCCCAGAATAAAATTCCGGCTACATAGCCAATCGGACTTAAGTTCCCTTCATCACCTGCTGAAAACGGAACTAGTATCACCATACAGGCAGATATGATAAATGCCGCCAGAATTAGCAAAAAATGTTTTTTTATGCTTGCTGTCCTCATCCTTATCCAACTCCTTTATCTGCTATAAGACCACGTCCGTGTGTACCCACATGGTTTCTTTTATGATTTTGAACGGTCCCGGCAATGTAACCTCCGGCTCTGCCGCCTGCTTCTGTAAATTCTGTGACAGCACAGTCGTTTCTTCTGACTGGTACAGAAGCGTGGTCTCCTGAGATCCGTCCCCCCCCAGAGGTTCCGTAATCTGCCCTGGCTGTGCTCCCGCATGAACTGACTCCTGATGCACCCTTGCTTCTGCCTGTACATTCAGATTCGGGGCAGTCACCGGATAGCTTATTCTCTCTTCAGGACTCAATGACGACGGTGTGTGCGAAACCATGTCCTGTCTGAGTTTTCCTGTCTTTGCATTGATCTCTTCCATCTTTTGAATGGTCTTTTTTGCCCCGCGTCCCGTCTTCATGTCTATGATTCCACGGATATTGAACCTGAAAAACAGGACACATGATACTGCGAAAAAAATGCAAGCAAGGATCAGACATACAGTAAACCCGGTATGGTAAATATTAATCATTTTCTCCAGTTCCTGCATCCTTTGTCCCTCCTGTTTTACTATTTATATCCGTCCCCCGGTCTGTGTACGCAATGTTCACCTGTGTTCTTGCCCAGTCAATATTTCCCAGTATTTTTTCCTTCAGATTTTCGATATCTGTCCGGTCACTTTCATTCAGAACGATAATATCTGTCTCCAGTCTGGACTGTGTTTTGTCCAACTGTGCTGTAAGTTCCTCGCTGGTAACACCCGCGGCCTTGAAGCTCAATGGATTCTGCCCGATCTGATAAACCACTTCGTTGTACATAACAAGGGCAGTCTTCACATTATCCATTTCAACAAGGTTCCCGCTGACAAGCTCCGTTAAATCTTTCCAGTAATCTTTATAAGTCGTTGTACTGTCCCCGGCTTTGTTGCTGCTGTGCAGATTGGCATAGTACCCTGCAATCCTTCCGAGCCTTTTTGCACGCTCAACCTTATTACTATCGAGTGTATCGCTGGCTGAAGCGATATCAAACCATGCCTGAGACATCTGCTGGTTTCCGCTTCCCTCATAATAGTAATAATAGGCAAGGCCCATCTGGAAGGCAAAATCGTCATACGCTTCCTTATCCGCTTCCAGATAACTTTCACATGTCCGGTTTCCGCTTCCTTTATACCCAAGGATTTCTGTCATTTTTGCTGCCTCATCCTGTGTAAAATTATCGTCGTCCAGAAATGCTTTGTTCAGCAGATCTATATACCCCTGAGCCTCCCCCGGATTCAGATAAATCGCACTTTTATAATTTTCAATCCGTTCCTCTATCGTTCCGGCAGACACCGCATTTTTTAAATACTGGGTATAACTGCTCTTCGTCGTTGATGTTTCTGCCACTTTGAATCCCACGCATACAGCAAGGGATACGACGGTCAGTATAGAAGTAGCCAGAAACGTCCGCCATTTCCGGTTCTGTTTTACTTTATATTCATGGTCCAGTTCCCCATAATGTTCCAGAGCGTACATCAGCTCGGCACAGGACTGGTAACGGTCATTCGGATTTTTCTGCGTACACTTCAGAATAATCTCTTCCAACCCGGATGAAAGATTCGGGTTCCACTGGCGGATCGGATACATTTCGTAGGGCGGCATGCACGGGTTATGTCCTGTTATCAGGTGGTACAATGTCGCCCCCAGACAATAGATATCCGTCCTCGCATCTGTCTGCCCCTGCCCGCCGAACTGCTCCGGGGCCGCGTACCCCTGTGTTCCGAGACAGGTTGTATCCGCAAGACTGGCTGATTTATATTCTCTTGCGGTACCAAAATCAATAATCATGATATTCCCGTCCGGCTTCAGCATTACGTTCGATGGCTTCATGTCCCTGTATATGATCGGCGGGACTCTGGAGTGCAGATATCCCAGAACATCACAGATTTGTTTTGCCCACTCGATGACTTTTTCCTGCGGCTGCGCCCCTTCCCTGTTCAGGGCTTCACTCAGAGGCTTCCCTTCTATATAATCCATGACAATCAGGAATGTATCCTCACAGTCAATCACGTCGATGATACTGGGCAGGTTCGGATGGTTCAGTCTTTTTAAAATATCCGTCTCGGCAATCAGATTCTGTTTAACTACCTCGTAATTTGATACTCCGTCTTTTCGTATCTCTTTGATCGCCCAGGGTTTGTTCGCCCGCTCATTCATGGCAAGGTAGACAATGCTCATTCCACCCTGGCCGATCTTATTTAATATTTTGTATTTTCCATCTACGATGGAGCCTATCTCAAGCATCTCTCATTCCTCTAATCCGTTTTTATAATTACTACGGAAATGTTATCGCTTTCTTTTCTCTGCTTATTCAGTTCTGTACAGTAGATTGCAGCATCCCGCATCGATTTTTCATCCGTAAGTAACCGCGGGTTTAATATTTTTACAAATTCTTCATCTGTAATGAGATGGCGGAATCCGTCAGAACAGAGGATGAAAACTTCGTCCTTCTGATACTCTCCCTGATAAAAATCGGGAATCACAACCTGGCTGGCTCCCACGCACTGCAGCAGCACATTCCTTTGAGGATGGTTCCTCGCCTCCTCCGGTGTCATGCGCCCCTCGTCCATTTCCCGCTGGACATATGTCTGGTCCCTGGTAATCTGGTGCAGGCTTTCATTCAAAATATAAATCCGTGAATCTCCCACATTGACAATATAATACTGATGGTCTATCAGCAGCAGGGCCACCAGTGTCGTCCCGCACGGCGCATGAAATCCGGCGCCATAATCTGCAATCCTGTGGTTTACCTGATCAATCAGTTCATTCCAGCTCTTTTGCAGAGAATTGTAATTAATTTCCTTTGCCTGCCTTTCTTCATATAAAATAAAAGGCAGCTCTTTTTCAAACCACTCAGAAAATGCCCTAATCAGAGCAGCACTGGCGACCTCACCCTTTGCAAGGCCGCCCATTCCATCACAGATGACGGAGAGAAGTACCTCTCCGTAATCTGTAGATGCCTGCTTGATTAAGACAGAATCTTGATTGGTATCTTTTTTTATTCCTACATCGCTGTGTGCAATACTTAAAAACCCCATCTAAAGTCTCCTGCCGTATCTGTTCATAAGCTTGAACAGGTACCTTCTGCTTTACTCTTATTTTGCCTATGATAAATGAAATTCAAATTCTTCATCTGATAATTTTAAAACAGACTGATCAGATAATAAGGTTTCCTTATGAGGGCTCAATTGAATCCCGTTTACAAATGTAAAGTTTGTAGCACCCTGGTCGGTTACATAATAATCGGCGCCTTTTTTCACTATCTCACAATGAACACGGCTTACAGAAGTATTATCTGATATACAGTAATTCACCTTTCTTCTTTCTTTTCCGAGCTTAAAGTTCTGTACATTGACTGCAATCTTCTCTCCGTTCTTTTTGCGGATCAGATATGCACTGCCGGCATTGCTCAGCAGTGTTGTCTCTCCTGCCCCTGCGTCGAGCAGCGTCGTTTCCCCTGCCCCTTCCGGCATTGTCTGAGGCTGTGGTGAAGGGCCGGGCTTCGCAAAACTGTCTACTGCACCATATCCGTCATTGCCGTTCATATTTGAAGGAATCGGTCCTGGATTCGGCCTTGGCCCAGATGCCGGTCCCGGGTTCGGAACCTGTGAAGACTTCTTCTTTTTGCCTGACATCACGACTGCCACAATGATAATAACAACCAGTAATACGACTGCGGCAACAATGAAGATAATCATCATCATGTTCGGACCTGATTTTTCCTCAAGATTCGTAATTGCATCGTTCAGGTCATCTGTTGCGCCCTGAATCGCAGCCGCCTCTGCGGAATCGTTTGCCAATACTGCTTCTGCTGCCCCGATGCTGTCGTTGAGGGCGCTTACAGTTTCTTCTGTATAGTTCTCTACGTCTACAGCTTTCGCTTCATCCACTGCTGACTGGAGTTCGGCTAGGATGGCGGTGTTGTCAGGTTTCTTTTCCTCTTCTGTTTCTTCTGCCACTTCTCCCGAAGTCTCTGTTGAATCTGTTATATTACCATCAGAAATGCCTCCAGCAGGACCTGTTACATATGGTATGCCGAATGTATCCAGTCCTTTTTTTATGTAATTGATCTGAATAGAATAATTTTTCTTTCCTGCAATAAATGTATTGAGGCCGACTACATTATCATCTTTATCTAAGAGAGGGCCTCCGGAATTTCCAAGGTTCAGCGGCGCTGTATGTTCAATAATATCCACATTGCCTGTAACCGTCAGTTTGGATATCGCTCCTTCAACTGTTGAAACATCATCTTTTGTATTGTAATTTTTTGTGCTGACTGAGTCTGCCGGAAATCCCATTGCATAAACAGTATCTTTAGTCTGTATAGCATCACTGTCTCCAAGTGCAACCGGCTTTCTGTCATAAATCTTTTCCGCAAGCTTTACAGCCGCGAAATCCATATCGGAACTGTTTACACTGTCATGCATAGTTGCAGCGACCTTCATATCACGGTTTACATAAAGATATAATTTGATATGGCTGTCAGTTGCCTGCATATCAGGAATACCGCTTATTTCCCTGAGATCATTGAGTTCGTCCTGATCAAATACTGTAACAACATGCTTATTTGTCAGTACATATTCATCATTAATCAGGAAACATGTTCCGCCCTTATATGGATGGTAAGTTCCGTTATCATCCTCGATCCCGAGTGTCATTAGCATGATACTGTCCCTCGGATCATCCGTCGCAGTCAGATTATTCGTTTCATCCTCTGCCATTACCGGAAGTGTCATCATCAGCATCATGCACAGTGCAACTGCTAATGTTAAAATCCGTCTTGCCTTTTCTCTTAATGTTTTCATAAACTAGCCCTCCTACATGGTTTTTGGGAAATCTCCCATTCTTAATGAACCATTCCTTATCTTATGGTGAATCTCCCGATATGATATGATTATGCTTATCGTATATTTGGCAACCACAAGTTACAATATGTGGCAGCTTTTGTGGACACACTTTTTTCACATATTTTCCATTTTTAGGTATAATTATCCACAATTTTAACTTCATAAGACCGGTAACACTGTGTACAATCCCTTCCGGTCTGGCAGTAAATATCCATTTTCCGTGCATCCTGTTCAATACTGTTTGTTAACCCCCACAGCTTTAACTTTACATATCCGGCCGCAATGGAATCAAAAGCCAGCTCTCTCTGGATCTTTTCCACTCCCTCTTTGATCTCTTTTAAACCGGAACTGATTTCTGCCAGTTCTTCGATCTCCCGGTCCACTGCATATATATTCACCTCGAACTGTGCCTGACGGCCTCCTGAAGAAAGGATATCTGTCCACTGCTTCCACAGGTTTTCAAATCCATCTTTGATGGCGTCAATTGTATTGAATAAAACAGCGGCTGCTCCACCCGTAATCAAAAATAGGGAATAGTCGAGTGCCTCTGACAACGGGTCTGCCAAAGAGGCAAACCAGTCTTTTTTCCCATATACGGCATTTCCATTTTCATCAAATTTCACAACATTGTATGTGTCATGACGCCAGAGCATGGACTCCAACAGCCCCTTGCCTTTCGGTGTATCCGCCTCTAATGTCCGGAAATCAGATCCCGGAACCCGGTTGAGAAGGCCGCCGCACCAGCTCCACTGATAGTGAGTGATTATCCCCTTTGACTTCCCAATATCATTCGCGTGTGCAATTAAATACTGCTTTGAAAAACCAGGGCCGTCCAGATTTACACACTGGCTGATTTTATTCCTCATCCCGTCCGGCGCCGTGATCGCTGCATGTTCTGCCAGATTTCCTCCCAGTGAATGGCCTGTCAGTCCAAAATTGTCATACTGACCGCCGTACTTCCTGTAAATATCCTCCATATACTTTTGTGCCGTTGCCTGCTGTGGCGTCAGTATACTATTTGCCAGTCCAATATCCGACTGAATCCAGTCCTTCTGGATGTCATCCCAGCTTTCAGATTCACTTCCCCTGAAGGCAACCAGTGCATCGCCGTCCCCACTGTCCAGCAGGCAGGCATACATACCACTGCTGCTCTGGTTATCCCGTATATCGCGAATCTTCCAGTTTCCACACTCCTGACTGACCGGGTTTTCGTTTATCCTGTCAAGAAGCTTCTGGATCGTGTCTTTCCTGTCCCCTTCCGCCGCCTCCAGCTCCATATCCAGCAGTTCCCTTACCGTATACTGTCCGGAATCCACTGCATCGCGGTCAAAATCTATGTATGCAATCTGCGATGCTATAATCATCTGAATATCCCGGTAACTCATAAATAATCACCTGCCATTTCACGAAACTGTGTTTCACTCACCTGAATCACCCCGTTTTCAAAAGGCAGTGTGACAGGCTCCGTATGTTCCAGTACCTCGTCAAATTCATAATCCACTTTTGCGGTTTCCGTCAGATAAGCTTGTACTTGTTTTAGCACCTTTTCGTTGGTTATATAGAGCTTTAAATTTCCGCTCATACATTCCAGTCCGGCAAATGTATTTGCAAGTGCCTGATAAGCCTGCGCTATATTTTTTTCTGCCGGATAGTAAATAAGGTACACTGCAAAACGGTTCTTTGTTTTTATGGACATAAAATCCTGCATACTCATGTCTGCCTGAACCGAATCAATGGATTTACTAACTGCCTGCACTTTTACCTGAAGGTACCCTGTAAGGCCGCCCAGATTCCTTTCTATCTGCTCTTCCGCCGCACGGCACACCCTCGACGCCACATATTCGTCTGTAATAAAAGAACCGTCAACCGCCGCCTTTGCCTCAAACAAGATATCCGGGTGTTCGGTGGAAAATGCCAGCACTTCATAATAATCACTCATGCTTTCCTGCCCCAGATACTTCTCGACTTCAAACTCTTCATGGTACTTCTCATTCAGCATTTGAACTGCCTGTGCTTCCTGCTCCTTCCTATTTGGAACACACGCTGTCAGATCTACTGCTGCAATACTCATTACAATCACCCCCGCTATTATGCTCTTTAACATCTTCATAACTTTTCTTACCTCTGCTTTTCTATGCCCGAAGGGCATGTGTTACGGTAACCTTGAATCATTACTATTCACGGGGCCGTGCACCGCGCTGCACGGCATCCGAGCCAATAAAGTGATGGCCTCGGGCATCTGATCTACGCTTCGCTGCGGTCCGTGCTGAACATGCGCCACTGGCGCATAGCCCCCTCGCCTTTAGGCGACTTAAAATGATACCAGATGCCGTTACTATGCATGGCCTCTGGCCGTGAATAGTAACCTTGAATCTACTATAAATAATGTTTAATGAAATTTGATCGACTTCTGATAAATGACCCGTTTTACTGATAAACGGCAGATGTGAATGGAGATGAGGAGATTTTTTGACAGATAAATGAGGTTCATACTATGTATAGCAGGAAGATAAGCTGCTTATTCCCAAAAGAGGGCCATCGCTAACACGACAGCCCTCTTTTAGGAATCTAAAAATGGTGAAAATTCTGACTTACTAATTTTTATTCCAGAAATGTTTCAGATTCATAAACACCATTTAATTTATCATTATAAATTACAAAACCATAATATACCCCATCAATTGGTTCCTGACATATATATACATTATTATCTTTAGCTATTAAATCACAACCTGCTTTTTCTTCTATTTCCTCTATTGACATTCCAAAAGTGAACGTTTCATTTCGACTTCCTCCAACTTGCAAATATATTTCAGTTAATTTTTTATTCTGGTTAAAAGCCAAAAAATATTGAGATGAATCAATTTCTATAGAATATTTATTATCAAACGGAATCCACGAGTATGGAATCCCATTTTTATTCAGGATATATTCTACATCTTTAACACTCATTCTCCATTTTAATTTCTCGAGTACCCTTCGGGTCTCCGGTTCAGAATACTCAGCTAAAGCAACAGGAACAAAGATGTCTGAATAAGTATGCGTTGTTTCAAACTCCAAATCTCCTGTTATGGCGATTGTTTTCTCCTTATCACCAAGTCCTCTGCCGACTGCCATGATTGTTTCATCATTGAGTACTGCAAACGTATTAAAAATGTATGTTGTTTCGCTCTGTGCCCTATCAGGGATTTCATCCTCTTCGCTATTAAAAGTTATTTGTTCCGGCCACACCATTTTAACATTGTCCAGAACTTTTTGTGGCTGTCTCAAATAATCGTCTTTTGATACTGTTGTTCCACACTCTCCAAAGATATTTAATCCCCAAGTATACAACTCGTTAGCCGTACTGATAGCTGCCCCTGTTGTATTTCCTGTTGTCACATATTTACAATCTTCTAATATTTTTTTGGGTGAATGAAATAACATTTTTTTTGGATTTTTATCGTCTTCCTGAACTTTCCAAGACAATTCGTCATCTGCATAGTGTTTGTAATCTTCATACTTATTCAGTTTCTGCGTACTATATGTGCTTCGATATTGTCCCCACCACCATACAGTCCCATCCTCTTTTAACGCAACTATTGCTTCCCTTCCAGCCCTGGCGTAAGAAACATCAGACATCAGCAAAACTGGAGATTCTACTTTTACATAGTCTTCTATAGTATATGAAATATTATCACTATACTCCTGCCCAAGCAATCCTAGCATATTTAACCCCATTCCATATAATTCTCCATCAGTAGTAAGATAGATGCAAAAATAACCATTCTCAGAACAGTCCATAGATACAACATCAGAGGCAATTTTTACTGGGACAGAATAAAAAATATCTAAATCATCGTTAATTCCATTTCCCAACTGCCCATACTGATTGTAGCCATATCCCCAAAAATCTGCATTACTATCTATATAATAGTGATTAAAAATGTTTACTTTATTTGTAATATAGTAATTAGATAAATTGAACTTTTTACCTAAATCTACCGTATCTATTGACCTGACCCTGAATGTCGCAGCACTTTGATCCCTATATGACAAATTCATTGTTTTTTGAGCAGATATAAATAATATCAAAACTAATAATAAAATGGATAAAAGTATTATAACAACATATTTCCTTTTAGATTTTTTAACACAATGTTTTCACCTTCCCTTCTATGAGTTGATAATATAACAATTTAACTGGTAATTATATGTATGGTTTTCTTTTATTCTACTTTTTTTCTAAATATGCAGCAATAAGTTTTTCAATTTTTTTGATATTGGTATAAAATAAGCGGCATTTTCAATAATGCTTAATGTCTCATTCGTAATATAGAACATAATTATTGTTTCTCTTAAAGGAATCGTCTGAACATCTGTAAAGATAATCGCACCTTCATAATGGTAAACATAATATTGGCGGCTTCCAACGGTCACAAGGCTGACAGCCGCATCTGTTTTCCTTAAATGAAAAGCAAAACTGCTGATCTTTTGTTTTATGCCACAAAGATAGATGGTTCGGTTTGCTTGACATAAGGATTGACATAAAATGCCTAATAACAATGTACAAGAAAATCTGGCATAATTTTAGGACTCCTATTTCGTCATATTGCCTAATTGCTCTTTTCCTTATCCCATGCTATACTCTCATCAGAAACTTCGAAAGGTATTCACCTTTCATTTTTCAATCGGCAGTTCGTCGATTTACCCAATTAATTACCTATTAGAACCGCAGAAAATAAACCAGTACACTACATTTTGAAGGGATACCTGTCTTTTACATATCGGTATTTCGTGATATGATAATAGTAAATCAGAAGAACTCCTTACATGTGTACCATTCGTTTTCTGCACAGGAAAGGAGATTTCATTTTATGACCCAAAGCAACTTTATTATGTTACCCACTGTAGACTTTTGTTTCAAGGAACTGATGCAGAACCCCAAAGTCAGGAAAGGCTTTATTTCAGCCCTTCTCAATCTTCCCCCAGAAGACGTCGAAGACACAGTCCTCTTACCCACGTTGCTTTCGAGAGACTCGGCCGATGACAAGCTGGGAATTATGGATGTACGGGTACTGCTAAGAGACGGGACGCAGATGAACATGGAAATGCAGGTCAAATACTTTGAATACTGGGATGAACGCGCCTTGTTCTACCTTAGTAAGATGTTTGACAGTCAGATCCATAAAGGCGAGTCCTATGAAAAGCTGCAAAAGTGTATTCATGTAAGTATTTTAGACTTTATCCATTTTCCGAATGACAAAGAATGTTACCGCAGGATTCATTTCCGGGATGACAGCACCTATGATCTGTATTCCGATAAAATGGAGCTTCAGATATTGGAACTGAAAAAGCTACCTTCAGATGTAAAGACCAGCCAGGATGTTCTTACATGGATGAAGTTCTTCAGTGGAAAAAGCAGAAAGGAGTTTCAGACTATGGCTAAGACAAACGAATATCTCGATGAAGCATACAATACACTGCTCAATCTGAGTGCCGACGAGAAGAAACGTCTAGAATATGAGGCCCGGGAAAAAGCATTAAAAGATTATAATACCCAGATCAGCAGTGCTGAAAAGAGGGGACTTAAAGCCGGGGAGGAAATGGGACGCAAGGCTGGGGAAGAAGCCGGAATGCGTAAAGGCAAAGAGTTGGGCGTTCAAGAGGCCCGTCAGGTTTTCAAACTATATATGCAGGGCAAATCACTGGAAGAAATTGCGGACCTCTGCAATATC